>NZ_LZMK01000285.1:0-116249 GCF_001665865.1 Nocardia sp. 852002-20019_SCH5090214
CCCCGACCTCGGCCGCCCCGTCCTCGCCACCGACGAATCCTACAATTACCCAACGGATTTCAGGCGCAGAACACTAGCGGACAGCTCGGTGTCGTACCCGACCAGAATGCGGAAATGGTCGTCGTCCAAGACGAGTTCGAGATGGTCCGATTTCCACTCTATCCTGGTGACGGTTCTCCCGCGTAGAGGCTTGAACAGCCAACGATCCTCGTGCTCAACGATGGCCCGAGGTGCCTCATCGGCTCCCATAACTCCTCCAGTTCGTCGAAGAACTCTTTGACGCCGTGGTCTTCGAACCCGCGCCCGCAGCCTTTCGCGACCGCGGTAGGCAGGGAGACTGTGTATAAGCCGACTTGGCTGGTGTCCGGCTGCGGGTGGGGGCGGGTCGGATTTGTTCGCGATTCCCCAGTTGTAGCCGTGGGCAATAGAATACGGTGTCGTAGTTGGTGAGAGCGTCGGCGAGGCTCGCGGACACTTGCAGTGTGTGGTGGGCGGCTTTGTCGTAGGACTCGCCCCATTCCTTGCAGCCTGTCGCATCGCCGGTCATGCCGATACAGTCGTTGCGAATCGCGTCGTGTACGGGTTTGTCTGCTTTGCGACCGGCCGTCCATCGTGACAGTGCATGAGCGAAGTCGGGAAATGGTCAGGTCACCGCCGAGTCGCTCATGGGGACGTCGGGGCGTGGAACGATGATCGAGTCCGCTGTCAGGACGGAACCACGTGCTGCGGTTGAGGTGATGCGTCTCCTGTCGACAGGCTCAGCTGAGGCCGAGAGCCGTGGACGTTCAGAGACACCCCCGCATCAGACGCAGTGCGGCGCAGGTGCATCGTTGAAACGGTCGATCATCCACGCGGCGGCTGTCGGCACGTTGGCGAACTCGGGAATCCCATGGCCGACAGCGGTTCCCGGGACGAGTGGTGGCAGCTCGATGGTATCGAGGGTGACCGGAACCCCGCGCGAGCACCAGGTTTGCGCGAGGTCGTGCACGCGACTGTAGGGGACCGCGTCGTCATTGACGTTGGCGGCGAGCAGGACCGGTGAGCCGGGGGTGAGGTTTCCGACCGCCTGTTCTTCGACGATGCGTCGCCCGACCGGGTCGCCGACGACCGCCGCGCCCAGCGATTCGCCGGTGGTGGTCCATTGCGAGGTGTGCTGGAACGAGTAGCTCAGCAAGGTTTCCGCGACGCACTGGTTGGCCGTGTTGCGCATCATGGCCCGGCCCTGATCGTTGAGGACACGGTCGAGCACGGGTTGGATTTCCGGGTTGGTGCGCACGGCGCCGTTGAGGAAATAGCCGACGGCTCCGATCAGGGTGCTTCCTTCGGCTCGGGCCAGGGTGTCGTCCAGCTTGACCGGCGGGGCGCCGGCGTAGGTGCCCTTCATGTTCAGCTCCGGCGCGTAGGTCGGCTGGAGCTCCGCGGCGGCCGCGGCGGCGTGACCTCCTTGGGAATAGCCCCAGAACCCAACCGGCCCTTGCGAACTCAATGAGGTTCCCGGCAGGCGCTGCGCCGCACGTGCCGCGTCGATTACCGCACGTGCCGAGGCGGTGCGGTTACCGTAGGGGTGGGGTCCCGGCGTTCCGAGGCCGACGTAATCGGTGAAGACGACCGCGATCCCTTGTGCCAGTAGATAATCGACGGCCAGCTGTTCGTAGGCGATCGACATGTCGAACGGCGGGCGGTAGTTCAGCACGGACTGCATCGCGATCGACGGCGCGCACTGGCGCCCCTCGCCGATCGTTCCCGAAGCCAGCGACACCAAAGGCCGCGGCCCCGTGCCCGGCCACCGAGTGCTGGGCTCGAAATATGTGCCGGTCACAGCGATCGCACGACCGGCGTCATCGACGCTGCGATACATGATGCGCCGCGCCGAGCCGGGGAAAGTGCCCGTCGGCGAGGCGGCCGACAGAACCGGGGTGAAGGGCTGTTCGCGAATCACATCGCCTGCTGCTACGCCGGGCAAGACCGCGGGCGGATCGTAGAACGACCCCCACGAACCGGACGGCGCCGGCACATCGGCGGGGCTTGCCGAGCCGTGCGGCGTGCCGACCCCGGTGAACAACATCCCAAGCACCGTCACAAGCGCTGCCGAACAGGTCCGGACACTGCGTCCCATTGCGTATTGCTCCATCCCGTCGACCCCCACCACAGCTCCTCGGTAGTGACACAAGACACACAGGGCGGCTGCGTGAAGTAATTACAGACACTCAGTGTCCGAAAGTCAAGGATTCGGAACCGCAATCGTCCGGCACAATCGAGATCGTGAGTTCCCCGAGGCGACCGCAGGACACCGCGCCCGCACGTGGCCGTCCGCGAGACCCGGGCATCGAGGCTCGGGTGTTCGCCGCAGTGCAGACCGTCTATTGGGAAACCGGCTGGTCAGGCTTCACCATCGACGCAGTCGCCAAGACAGCCGGAGTCGGCCGCGCGGCGATCTACCGCCGGTGGCCGACCAAGATCCAACTGCTCATCGCAGCACTCGAGAAGCTCTCGCCGCTGCACGACCCGATCGATACAGGCACGACACGGGGCGATCTGAAAGAGCTGACACACCAATTACTTACCGGCTATCAATCTCAAGCTGGGTTGATCGCTCTGCGAGTCGCACTCGACGCCCGGGTGTTTCCCGAGCTTCTCGAACCGCTCACCCGGACCATCAGCGCCAGCCGATTCGCGACGACCCGAGACATAGTGCGGCGCGCCATCGACCGCGGCGACTTGCCCGCCGCCACCAACATCACCACGTTGCTGGAGATGTTGACCGGAGCCGCGTTGAGTCACGTCTTGTTCTCGCACAAGGTGATTGGACCGCCGGGACCCGACGCCGCATATATCGAGCGCCTGGTGAATATGGTCATGACGGGGGCTACAGCGGAAAGAGAGTGACACTGTATGTCGTTCCATCCAGCAAGCACGGTCTCCCGAGTGGGTGGCGGAGTCACGTCACCGCGTCTATTTCTATACCCCGAGAGATCTTCTGCAGCACTCCGCAGCATTGGGGGTGGGAACAGCGAGAGGTCGCTAGCCGATGTCGAACGTGTCCAACGCGATGACGTGACGGCGACTACCACCCGTGTGCGTCGTGCGCGGTCGGTCAATGTGATCGTCGACAACCATTTGATCGCGCCTGGCGAGCTGCTCGTCATAGATCTGGAGGGCGTCATCAACGCAGCGGTGGTGAAACAGGTCGAGGAGTGGGTCGCAGAGAAGCCGGAACGTGGCAGGGCGCGATGGCAGGCGGACCGCCATCGGCCGCTGGTCTGGTGCGCAGAGCCCGACGATGCCGGGTCCTGGACACCGACGGGTTTGGCGCAGCACATCATCTGCGCGGCCACCGGAGATCCTGAGCGAAAAGCGCTTTCGGGCCCAGATGTATGGGTCCACAACGGCTATAGCCTCTACGGGATCGCATCGGACTTTCTCGACGCCGACGAAGCAACATCGGACGATACCGACGACGAATAGTCCGACCCCGGCGCTACCCGCTACCCAGCAGGGCCGACGCCCGCCCGCTCCACGTCACCACCAGCTCATCCCGTGCCCGGCTCGCCGCCACGTACAGCAGCGACCGCTCCCGCAGTTCTGCCTCGGCTCGTTCCTCTTCGGGAACCGATCGCAGCGCGGCCTGCAACGGGACATGGGCGTCGTCCACGCCGGCCAGGATGACGCGGGAGAATTCCATACCTTTGGCGCGGTGCATGGTGAGGACTTGGACATGTCCGGGGGTGGCGGGGTTGTCGTCCAGGGCTCGGGCGTCGATGTCGCGTTCGCTGAGCGCGCGCACGAATTGTGTGCGGCTGTTCTTGTCGCGGGTCAGGACGGCGATGGTTTCGGGTGGGACGCCGCTGTCGCGCCAGCCGCGAACGATGCCGGCTACGGCGTCGAGTTCTTCGGACGCCGAAACGCAATGTATCCGTTGCGGATTCGGTCCGAGCCGTGCCGACCGGTAGCCCTCGGTGGAGTCGTCCCCGCTTTCGAGGTCGTGGTAGTCGGCGCCGGAGAGGATGCTCATGGCGAAGTGCAGGTTCTGCCGGGTGGTGCGGTAGTTCAGGGTGAGCCTGCGGGAACGCCCCACGATCTTGATTCCCAGCCTGCCCAGGACGACGGGTTGACCGTAGATGCGCTGGTGTGAGTCCTCGGCGATGAACAGATCGTTGGGTCCTTCGGCCACCAGGGCGCGCAACATCGCCCAGTGGGTGGCGTGCAGGTCTTGTGCCTCGTCGACGAGCACATGGTCGGCCAGGGGCGGCTGGCCCGCATCCTGTTGCCTGGCAAGCTGTTCCGCGGCGATAGCTTGGATTTCGGGGAAGGTCAGGCGGCCGTCGGCACGGTTGTGGCGCCGATAGGCTTCGACCAGTTTCCACACCGCGATTCGCTGGGCGCGGCTGAGCCGCACACCTCTGCCCGCGCGGCTGACACGCACGTACTCCTCGAGCCGAGTGACCTTGTTGGCCAGAATCACCGACACATATTCGTGGTCGAGGAAGGCCGCGGTGGCGAGCCTGTGGTCGAGGCCGTGGTCGCCGGAATCGGTGACCGCGGACCAGATCTGCTCGAAGGGATCCGGGCGGCGCGTGGTGACCTCGACCGCGGTACCGAACACCGCGGTGGTGGCCGCGGTCAGGTCACCGGCACGGGCGAGGACGTCGCTGGCGACCTTGTCGACGCTCGCCACATAGATGCCCGGATCGCCGAGGCGAGCGGCGATCGGGATGTGCGGATCCAGTATTCGCAGATTGACCTCCAGCTCCTTGGCCAGGGTCCTGTTGTAGGTGGTCAGCACGATGCGCGCTTGCCGGTTGGAGCGGGCCAGATTGCGGGCCCGGTGGATGGCGACGACGGTCTTACCGGTTCCGGCACCGCCGGAGAGCCGGAACGGTCCGTTGAAGCTCTTCTCGGCATACGCACGCTGTTCCGGATGCAGGAACGTCCGCCACGCCGCGAAGTCGCCGCCTTCGATGACGCGGCGCAACTCCTCGCTGTCGTCCACGTAAACGAACTGCATTTTGGAGGCGGGATGCTCGAGGGCGGCGACGATCTGGCTGTCGTCGTCGAGGGTCTCGTCCACCGGATGTTCGGTGAAGGAGTACTTCTCGCGAATTTCGTCGATTCCGGTGCCGCAGGCCAGATCGAGCAGTGCGTCACCCTGCCAGCCGTCGATTTCGGCGGCGAGATCGTTGATCGCGAAATCGTCGGGCGCGTGGAGGGCTCGGGCGGCGAGATCCGGGTCCAGGCCGAGCCGGTCGGTCAGATCGGTGAGAGTGAATCCCACGGCCGCGAGATAGGGGAGCGCGGCCGACGGTGTGCGCTCGGCGACGCTCGGCGCCTTCTCCTCGCCGGATTCATCGCGAATCTTGCCGATGACTCCCTCGACAATGCCGTTGATCTTGTTGATCCGCAGCGTGGACTGCTCGGCTACGGCATTGGCGACATCGTGTTTCCAGGTCCCCATGTAGACGTAGGTGGTCCCGCCGTTTTCCGGATCGAGACGGAACAGGACGGCGCGATGATTCAGGTCGACCCGGCCGGTGCGAACCCGCGAGTCGACGGCCCCCTTGATCGGCTCGATGTGCAAACCCGGTGCGGTGTCGTCGGTTTGAAGCTTCTCGAGGAAGTCGAAGGCTTTGCGCCGTACCGAACCGTCGAGTTTGCCCATGGCCTTGGTGTTGGTCGCGATGACGATATTTGCCACTACCTCGCCCCGTTCGTATTCAAGATTTCCACGATCCGCTCGGCGTCGGGCGGACAGATCGTCCACCCGCGGTCGGCCATCAGTCGCGCGGCTTCCGATTCGGTATCGAACAGCACTGCTACCCGGGCCTGAGGCCAGGCGAAGTCGAGAACCTCGCCCTCCTCCGATTCACCGCCAACTTCCGGAACGGGAACCTCGGCCGCGGCGAGGGCGCGCACGAGCTCTTTCTCAGCGGTCGAAAAGCTCTGGCTGTAAGCAGCTTGCCATGCGGAATCGAGCTGAACCTCGCGCACGGCGGGCGTCGGTTCGGGGCCGCCGCGCTGGGTTGCGAGCAGACTGTAGGCGGTGATCATGTGGTTGTCGCACAGGCCGAACCAGTTCGACAGCCGCACCCAGTCCTTCCATGCCTGGCCGTTCGAGATGCCGAGTTTGTCGTCACGGTCATCGAGCGCCAGCACGGCGTGGATTGGACCGCTGGCGGACCGCATGGCAGCGGTAATCACCAGGGGGCCATCGGTGTACGACCAGCACATGTACTCGCCGTCGGGGATGGTCGGCGGCTTTCCGTCGAGGAGATCGAGCGCCCACGGAACGACGGCGGTGAGCTCACCCTTGGCTCGGTCCTTACCGATGAACATCATCGGCAGCCACTGTCCGACGGCGGCCCATGCCTCCCGGGCGGGATCGAGCATGAACTCCAGCAGCTGGGTGATGGGGTCCGCGGTGAGAAGTTTGAGCAATGCGGGACGCAGAGTTCCGTTTTTCATTATCGTTTCGGCACGTTTCGCGGAATGCCAAGACGGTGTGAGGGCGGTGTTGGCGATGAAGTGCTCGAGGTCCTCGTGGCCGAACGACCAGACCATCGTATTTCCCGACCGCAGAATCTCCCGTTTGCCCGCATCGTCGGCAACCCGATTCCGGTCCTCCGTCGACGCGTGAAAACTCCGGCCATCGGCGAAGATGGCGATCTCCGGCACCTCCGGATCACGGGTGAGCAGTCGGAAATCCGGTCTGCTGCTACCCATCTGCACCTGAGGCGTGAGCGTCCAGGTGCGGATCTTCGTGCCCGGCATGACGATGGTGGCCGACGCCGCGTAGGTTCCGGGATGCTCGGTGATCGTCGCGCCGACGGTCCGCAGCCGCTTGATGAACTCGGCGTAGAACCGTCGTTCCAGCGGCGATTCCGCGCTCCCGACTCGCCTCTTCGGCTGCTCCCTGGTGAGTGCCGCCTCCCAGCTGCTCCAGTCCGGGGCCTCGTCCTTGCCCGCGCCGAGCAGTTCGTCCAGCACGCGGGCCGCGGTCTGGCGCGAGACCTTGTCGAGTTCATGTGGCGGTGCGAACGGCAGCAGGCATTTGTGACAGGCCTGGCGCTGCTCGGTCGCACAGTCGCAGGTGTGCAACACTTTTCGGGCGGCGGCCAGCACCGCCCACACCTTCGCGGGATCGGCGAATTCGGCCAGATAGCCGGTACCGCCGGGCACGGTGTCGTGGATCAGCAGGGCCCGCTGGTTCGGGGCGTGCAGGGCGTCGGCAATGGTCAGCACGTCGAGATGTTCGGGTGACCCGCCGATCACCTGTCGCAGTCCGAGCAATACCGCGGCACTGAGACTCGGATAGGTGAAGATGTCGAACTGCAGCCAGTTCGGCACATGGAGCAGCACAGCCTGAGTGCGCAGGGTGCGGGCCAGCGCGATCTCCCGCACATGTTTCTCATCGGTCGCATTGCGGTATCTGCACCAGGCGCGGTGTTCGTGGGCCTGGTTGGCGCCGGCGACCCGGTCGAGCTGACCACAGCCCGAACATACCCGGAACAAACCGCTCGCGGTTTCCTCTCCGGCGATGAACCGCTTGGCGCCCTGCGAGTTGCGCCGGCCCACATTGAGCCAGCGAATATCGTTGTGCTGCAGGTATTCCGCACCGAAATCGCGGTCGGTGACGAACCACCGATCGACAACCTCGTCCGGATTGATATCGGCGGCCGCGACCACCTTGAACTGCTCGCGCCGGCGGTCGTCGCGGGCGTCGGTGATGGCAGCCTCGTCGCGCCGCACCTCCGCGGACACCCGTGCCATTTCGACAACCCGCAGTTGCTGGCTGACGTCGGCGACGGCGGAGGTGTGGCAGCGCGGGCACTGCACCGGCGGCGGCGTATCGACCGCGGCCTGGGTGATGCGCACCCATCCGCAGTCGGGACAGATGCGCCAGATGTGAATATTCGATTCGCCCGGTCCCAGATCGACCGCGTCGATCTGTACCGCCAACCCTTGGGCGTAAAAGGTTGCACCGGGCGCCAATTCGGTGAGTGCCACGCGGGCGCCGCGCTGATAACTTTCTGGTTTCCCGGCGTATTGATTGCTTTCCGGATCGAACCAGGTGATGCCGACATCCAGCGTCACCGAATCGTCGAGCAGGGTGTAGTTGGGCAGCACCCCGTACCGTTCGAGCACACCCACCCAGTGCTCAGTGGTGAGGTCGCTGATGTGTTTGCCGAGGATGCGCAACGTGCCTCGAGCGGTGCGCAATTCGCGGCGATCGTCGTCGGTGGCGGCGGGGGAGTTGGCGCGCTTCTCGAATTCCGGCACCGCGGCATCGACGGCCTTGCGGCGGGTCGTCAGCTCCGTCACGTCTCGGTTCCAGCGATGTACCGCCTCGCGCAGATGTGCGACCAGCTCACTGGGCTGGTCGTCGCCGGACCGAGCCGCCCAGCTGCGCAGCGCATCTCGTGCGCGTTCGTCCAGGAGCCCATCGAACTGTGCGAGGAACTCGTCGAGCAACAGTTCGGATTGTTCGTCCGCGAGGGCGAGAAGTGTTGCCATCCAACTGCCCTGGTCGAAAGTGCCGAGGACCGCGCGGGCCTGGATCGGATCCTGGGCGCCGGGTTCGCGTGCCAGGCGGTCGACAATATGGGCGACGTACTGGCGCTGCAGGATCTCCTCGGCTTTCAGGAATGTGGCCGGTGGGCGCACCTCTCCCTGAATGATCGAGGTCGGATCGTAGAGTTTGGGCAGATGTTCGCCGCGTCCGCGAACGAAGGCGAGCACCAGAGAGTTTCCGGTCGAACGGCCGGCGCGACCGACCCGCTGCAGATAGGAAGACACAGTGCGCGGCATCGATCCAAGCATCACTGTCGACAGATCGCCGATATCGATACCCATTTCGAGTGTCGGCGTCGCTACGAGCACATTGGGTGCCGTGGGGTCGAGATCTGAGCGTTTGAACTTCGTCTCGTAGTCCAGCCGAACTTCGGTCGGCAGCAGCGAGGTGTGTTCCCGGGCGACGACCCGCTTCATCTCCGATTCGTCGTAGAGTTTGCGGTAGAAGTTGGTGGTGCGCTCGGTGCGGTGCAGCGTGCCGGGGCAGCGATCCGACATACACGGCGCATCGTCGAGTTGCGTTGTCACCGTGTCGGTCCCGGGAACGGGAGTCTGGCACACATCGCAGGTGAGCAGATTGCGCCCGGCCTCCAGATCGGCCAGCTCGGTGGCACCGACCAGCACTGCCACGTCTCGCAACTGATAGACGGTGAGTTTCTTCTCGGTGGTGCTGGTGGACAGGATGCGTTGCTCGGCGAGCACCGCGAACAGCGACCGGGCCAGGAATCCACCTTCGAATGCGGAGACGCCCAGACACTTTGTCGCCCAGCGCGCATACCAGGCGGCGGGGGCGGTGATGGCGTCGAACCCCTCGGGGATGGTGCGGCCGCCAACAGCGGGGAACGCGGGAGCGGGTCGTCCCTTCGGAAAGGCCGGCATGCCTTCGTCTTTGCGTCGTCCACCCCACACCCAGCGCCGGTTGGCATCTTTGGTGATGTACTTGTCGAGCCACGGATGAGCGATGGCGCCCTGGGTCCGCATTCGCTCGACGGTGCCGCGCACCCACCGGATCACCGCCGCAGGATCGGGCTCGTCGAAGGTCAACTGGTGTTCGGAACCGCGCACCGCGGCGGTGCCCATGTCCACGATTCGGTGCTGCGAGCCCAGATCCACCTCGGCGACCACACTTCCGGTGAGCTCCAGGGTGCGGCCGAGTCGCGACTGCAGGCCGAATTCCAGGTCGATATCGAATTGCACACGGCGACTGACGATTCGGCGCGCCTTGGCGCGTGCGGCCGGATTCGTCGCAGGATCCCAGTACGCCCGGAACTCGTCGCGTTCGACGATATCCGGTGCGAGGAGACTGTAGCGGCGGGCCGGATCCTCTCCGGCGCGTTCGATCACCGCCTCGCACAGATCGGGCAGTGGCACAAGCTGGGAATCCGCGGCGACGCTGCCGAGCGCGCTGCGCAGGGTGGAGCGCAGACTCAGGGTGTGGGAGCGGGCTTGGACGAATCCGGCGCGATGCGCTGCGTCCTGCACGCTGTCGGTGAACATCAACGCCTTCTTCTCGGCGTCGTCGAGCTCGGCATCACCGAACATATTCGACAAGGCGACCGACAGCTGCGTGGCCACCGCACTGCCGAGGAATCGGATGCCGTCGGGTGTGCGGCAGGCTGGGCACAGATCCTTCTGCGAGTTGTCATCGGCGTCGAGTCCGGTGAGTACCAAAACCGGCAGGATGCGTCCCTCGAGCACCTCCGCGCTCTCGGGATCCGGTGTCTCGTCGACGATTTCGCGTTCGCTGATCCGCAACCACCGGAGCCCGTCGATGTCCTTGCCGAGCTGTGCCTCCACCGGCGCCGATATCAGCGTCCGGAACCGCGGTCCGCCGCCGGCGTGGTAGCCGCGGATGGACTCGTCGGTGACATCCAGGGTGTTACCGGTCGGCCCGAGCCGCACACCCCATCCGGAACGCCCGCAGTGCCGGCAGAACACCGCCGGGAAGAAGTTCTTTCCGGCATCCTCCACCGAACCGTCGTCGGCCCAATGGAATTCGGCATTGGTGGCGAGATTCCGGTCGATGCGCGACAGCTCGCGAACCCAGAGGTGCACATCGACATTCAGTGCAGAGCCGCCGATACGGGCGCGCAGGTCCGACAGCGCGGCGAAGACATATTCGAGGTAGCGTTGCCGCCGCGCGGCGTCGCGTGCCTGACCGGCGCTGCTGGCGGTGGTTTCGAGTACCCGCTCGGCCAGCTCGGGCAGCGATATCGCCTTTTCGCTCGCACGCAGCACGTTGTGGAAAACCCGGTGGGTCTTCAGCAGGTCGAGCAGTTCGCCGGCGTTCAGTTTGCGCAGGTCGGCCGCGCGTTCCGCGAGACCTCCTTCGCTGTCGGCGCGCTCGAGCAAGGTCGCGAGGATAACTGCCGTGGCCCCCGCGTTGTTCAACGAGCGGTCGACTTGCTTCGCCAACTCGCGCATGGAGTCTTCGTCGAGCGCGGGATGGCTGATCGCTCGGTACGACCTGTCCAGGTCCGGATTACGTTGTGCGAGCCACTGTTCCGGCGTGAGCCGGGTCTCGCCCACTACGGCATCCGCGGTGAAGGCCTCCCCGAAAACGGTGTGGGCGAAGTCGAGCATCGCCGTCGGCGCCTTCTCCGACCCCAGCGTCGCCGATGTCGCCACGGGTGTGATCAGTCCCAGCGGCCGCGCCCGATCCTCTGCGCTGACGTCGGCGTCGTCGGACCAATACGATTTGAGGGTCAACCCCAGCCGGCGCAGCAGCATAGCGACGTCGGTGCCCTGCGCACCGTCGTAGGTGTGGAATTCGTCGAGCACCACATATTGCAGCGAATGCGCCGACTGCCGCCACATCGGCGCGCGGTCCGGCCGCAACAGCATGTGGTCGAGCATTTTGTAGTTGGTGAGAAGAATATCCGGCGGCGAATCGTGCATGAGCCGGCGATCGGTGATCAGCCCGTCGGCCGACACCAGCGTCCGTCCACTGGACGCGCCCTCACCGGTATAGAGGCCCGCGGTGACGCCCGCCAGCTCCGGATTGTTGACGATCAGCCTCGCCAGCCGCTGTTCCTGGTCGTTGGCCAGCGCATTCATCGGATAGATGATGAGCGCCTTCATCCCTGCCACGCCGGCCTTCTTGGCGCGCAGCACATGATCCAGAATCGGAATCAGGAACGATTCGGTCTTACCCGATCCGGTACCGGTGGTGACCAGGGTCGGCTGCGGTCGCGCCTGGAATTTCGTCGACAACCGCTCGAAAGCCTTCGCCTGATGCCCATACGGCACGAACCCCGGCGGCAACCAGTCCAGATGCATCCCCCAGTTGCCGGTCGCCGGCGCGAACGGCAGTCGCAGCCGCACATACGGCCCTTTGAACATCCCGTCGCGTGGATGCTCGATGAAGTCGACCAGAGCACCTTTGGTGTCGGCATCGGTCAGAGCGAACGTTGTGGCCAGGTAGTCGGTCAACCCCTCCCGCAGCCGATTGGCCTGCAGCGTGGGCAGCAACGCCCCCATGATCGACTCCCCTCCGCTGTTCGGTCGCTATGCACGTTTGCTGTGACTCGGATGCACCGGTACCGGTGTCGCGAATACCTGGCTGGTCAATCATATTGGCCGGGTACAGGCGGCTTGTGTGGTCCGGGAGGATCCGGGGCGCGGGGAAGACATCGATGAAGCCATCAACGTCGTTACGTTTGCGCACGACCGTGCGGGTCGGCCAGCGCAGCGGATCGAATCAGGTGATGACGGTCCCTAACCTTTGCGCTTACGGGCCTGCTTGCGCAGATTGTCAAGCAATCGGCCGTCCGCGGTGCGCCAACACATCCAACCGTTGCTGTTGTAGCCTGCCGCGGCCACTGCGGCATACGACGGCGATCCATACCGGATGTTCTGGAACCGTATCCCGCCGTCTGGTTCCACGAAAGCGATGTGTCGCCGATGTTTGCGGGGCTGTTCGAAAATCAGTTTCTGGCCTGGGTGAAGCAGGCCGAGGTCGAGCAGCAGCAGGATGTCCTCGTCGTAGTGTGCCTTCCCGGTACTCCGGGACGAGACGACCGGCATTCGTTTGGCAGTAGGCATGTTCGTCGTCGGTCTCGGTCGGCTCGGTGTTGGCGTGGCAGCCACTGAAGTCGAGGCCGTCTCAGCCGCTGAAGTCGAGGCTACGGGTGCCGGCGACTCGGCTGGAATCGACGCCGGGGTGGTCGGAATGGATGTACCGAAGACGGTCACCCCGCACAGCGCCAGAAACGTCAGTGTCTCGCGCGAGAAGACGTCTGCTTCGGCGCGAACGGCCGCGGAAATTTCCTTGGGCGCAGTGGGATAGGCGTCGACGACATCCGCCAGCTTGGTGCGCCTCGCCGCTTCGGTCATCGACAGGGCGATTCGGCGAGCAAGAACCTTCGGAAAGTCGCCCTCTCTGCCGAGCGCGAACAGCTGGGTCCAACGCTGATCGGCGAGAAACATCGGAAGGTGGTCGATTGCTCGATTGGCATGGCCGACACGGACACGAGGCCGGTTGTCGGTGGTGGAACCGAGCAGGATGACGGTTGCGCCCTTGTTCAGCTCTTCGAGTCCCCGCGCGGTCTCGACATCGGCTCGGGGGACGGCGAGGACGTATCCATCCCATCCGGCACGTCTGAGAATTTTGACGCCGTGGGGGTCGCCCGTCAGGAGGTGGAGCTGCACGGTGCAACCATCGGACCTGTTGTGCATAAGTCCGACAATAGCGGTGGCCCGCTCGCGCTGGGTGGGTATCGTAGGCCGGATTGCCAAGGGACGGAAGGGAAACCGAGGCGGACGTCCGTTTCGGCCGACAGAAAGCCGGCCAATTCACTCCTCGATATCTGGGAGGGTATCCCACGGGTTCGAACGGATGCGTTCTGCGGCCTACTTGCTGACCGCCGGCGCATAACCCCGCTCTGCTTGAAAACGCATCCAGAATACCGACATAGCGGACAGCGGGTTCAAGATCATATCTCGTCCGTCGAGAGGGCCCGCCAGGCTGATGGCGGAGTGCCAAGCGGTGAGGGCGTCGTAGAAGGCGTGGGGACTCCGGCACGCTGTGCTGTGGTCGACTACCTCGCTCCTACAGATGGATTTCGAATCAGTGGGCCATTACTTCCACGGCGGCGAGAGCGCTTTCTATCTCGTGCTCGTCGTAGCCGGTTCGGTACCTGCCCTCTAAAGGCCCGAGGTGCTGCCATACTATGCGGAGCGCTGTGAGCCAAATATTTACGATGTCAGGGATAGTCCTTATGATCGGCGCTTCAGGATCGCTTTGCTCCGCGGCCCGCCGTTTCGCATTCAGCTCCGCTGCTGTGTGGTTGTCGATCTCTCGAATCGTCAACTGTACTTGTTTCGGTTCTTCCAACTCGCGAGAAACCGAATACAGGAGATTTTTGAGGAAATGCTTTGTATCAGCGGTCCATCCGATGTCTTGAAGCTCGTCCTGTGCGATGTTCGAAAGTTCGTACGTCAGCTGCCGCGTAACGCTGAAGTCCGTCGCACTCAGAGGGAACGTCCGCTCGGCTTTTTGGTGCCTGATATGTCCTCCGGCGCGGGTGTTGATTATCGGCCCACCTTGGTCAGTCGCCACTGAACCACAGGTAACCTTGCTGCCGGATCGCCGATTCCGATGCTCGCCGCAGGACGGAGAAAAGTTCTCGCTCCGAGTCACTCCGCGGATTCGCGGAATCCAGCTCCTCCAGAAAGAATTTCAACTGGTATGAATTGAACATGGTGTCGGCGTATTTATGAATCCCGCGCATCATCGGACCCGTGGGTGAATCCAAGACTATATCCGACAGCGTGTCGGCGGCAGCGCCGGAGAACGACTCCACCTCATTGTGGTTCATATTCTGCACGCTAATCGTTATCCCCAACTCATCCTCCTTATTCAGGGAACATGTTTACGACGGTACCCCACCTGTCCGTGATCACCTTGTACTTGTTCGTCGGTTGGCCGCCGTTGTTCTGTGACTTGTTTCCGACCGGATGCCCGGCATCGACCTCACGTTCGTAGTTGCCGTAATCGTTCGGCCCGCGAGCTGTGACGTTCTCCGCGGCCTCGGCCAGTGCGTCGAGGTCGGTACCTTCGGGGAAGGTGCTTTTGTCGGGCGTGACGTTGTTGCCGCCCTGGACATGCTTTCCCTTGACGTACGCTTCGGATTCATCGGTGAGTCCGCCGAGTGGAATGCCCGGGGCCTGTGGCAGATCTTCGTACTTGGTCGCCACGGTCATCGCGCCGTCCGCGGCGACGATGACCTTCATCGCAATGATGGTGGCGAGGTTGGTGACGGCCTTGTCCAGGTCGATGGTGGGCAGGGCGTGGAAGGCGTCGATGGTGGCGGTGGCACCGGCGGCGAGGGCCGCCAGGCCGATCACCGTCTTCATCCGGCTGGCCTGGTAGGCGGCCTGAATGGCCTCCATGGTGGTGACGACGTCGGCGTCGATGGCCGCGGTCGCGGCGACCGCGGAGGTACCAGCGCTGAACAGAGCCAGCAGGCCACCGGCGATCGCGGTGACCGCGATGGTCAGTTCGAGGGTGTTGATCTTGCTGCTGGTGTCGCTGCCGAGCGCAACCGTGGCATCGCGATAATCCGCGACGGGAGCGGCCATCTGCTGGGCGGAGGTGGCGACGGTGTCGGCGCTGGTTTTCAGGGTGGCGAAATGGTCCTGCAGCAGGCCCCGGTTGGTGGCGTCGTCCATCCCGTCGAACATCGCTGAGATCCCGGAGATGCCGGCGGCGGCACCGGTGACGGTGGGGTGCTTGGCGAATGTGTCCCAGACGGTGTGGGCCCGGTCGAGCTTGTTTTTATCGCCGTTGGGGAGCTTGCCGAAGGTGTTGAGCACCTTGGCCAGCAGCTTGTCGAAGAATTCCTTGACCGCGCCGTGATCGTCGAGGCCGGGCCCGTTGTCGGCCACCGAAGACGGGAGGGAGACCTTGTATTCGCCGACCTGGCTGACGTCGGGTTGCGGCGGGGAGGGATTGGATTTGTTGGCGACGCCATAGTTGTGGCCTATCGCGTACAGAACCGCACCGTAGTTGGTCAGCGCATTGGCCAGGCTCGCGCTGGCCTGCAGGGTCTGTCTGGCGGCGGTGTCGTAGGCCTTGCCCCAGTCCGCGCAGCCGGGGGCGTCGCCGGCCATGCCCAGGCAGTCGCCCTTGATCGCGTCGTGGACAGGCTTGTCGGCCTTACGCAGTTCGTCGGCCAGGTCGCGGCATTTCTTGGCGGCGTCGTAGTAGATCTGCCAGTCGACGATCACTGTTGCCCGCTCCGCAGCATCCGCCCGTTGAGTTCCAGTGCCGTGCTGTACGCAGTGTGGGCTTGTCTGGCAGCGTCGCTCATATCCTTGACGCCTTCGACGAGTTCTTTTGCGCCACTGACCCATTCGCGGTAGGCGTCGTCATAGGCGCGGGCGGCAACACCCTCCCAGCCGGTGCCTTGGAGGGCTGCGACACGGTGTTCGATATCGGCGAGATGGTCAGCGATGAAGCCGGCCAGACCGGACAGCCGGGACACGATCCGGTCGAGGTGTTCGAGGTCGACCGAGAACTGTGAAGCCACCGGACTACGTCCAGTTCAGCTTCGGGATATCCAGCGCCGCAGCATTGTTCGCGTCCACCGACTGGAATGTTTCGGCTGTGACTCCGAGCTTTTCCGCCATGGTGGTCAGTGCCGCGAATATCTGCCGCCCGCCGTCGTGGACCTCGGTCCAGCCCTCGGAGAATTCGTCGGCGTAGTCGCCGGTCCAGCTGCCGTTGAGCAGTTCGGCGACTTCCTCACCCGCGGAATTCAGAGCTCCGGACAGGGTGTCGGCCAAGCCGTAGATGTAGATCCCGACATCACGCACCTGTTCCGGGACAACCGAAAACCCGTGGCCAGGAGCTGGAATGTTCCCCCCGCTATCAGTCACACGGCGATGCTAAGCGATCGGCGGTCCGTCCGTCCATCATGATCGAGTGTGATGACCGACGCGTAAACACGTCGCTGATCAACCGATGAAGTCGGTCCACGCCGAGCCGCTCCGCCATCGCCAATCGGCCTGGGCGACTGGGCAGCCCCGTTGGGGTGCGACCTACGATGTGGTCAACGATCCTGCTGATCCGACGTTCGACTCGCCGGCTGCCGAGCAATACTTCTGCGTCGCTTGGGCGAGTGGCATCGGTCGAAGTTGAACGACCGGTGAGAGATCCGGCTCGACTTCGATGACTGACGTATTCGAATGTTCTTCGTGGTCCTGGGTGGACAGGTACCGGTCACTCGCGGGGAGAGGGGTCGTTCTCACCGTTCGGCTTCGGCCAGCGTAGCTGATTCGATCTAGGCTGCCGCACAGCGATGTTGACGTGCCTGTCTACAGCAAACCGGATTCCTCGAGCCCGGCACGCAGACGTTGCTGATGCTCCGGCGGCCCTTGCCGGTACGGCATTCGCAGCGCATCGGAGGAGATGACGCCGAGCATCTTCATCGCGGCCTTGGCCTGGATGGCGCCCTGCGAGACGTGCATGATCGCATCGACGGCGGGGATGAGGCGCCGGTGGATCTCGCGTGCCCGAGACAGGTCGCCGCGGTCGACGGCGGCGATCATCTCCGCGTAGTGATCGCCCGCGACGTGACCGACCACCGACACGATGCCGGTCGCGCCTTGAGCGAGGTGTGGCAGGTTGACGACGTCGTCGCCGGAGTACCAGAGCAGGTCCGTCTGCGACATAAGCCGACTGGCCTCGAAGAAATCGCCCTTGGCATCTTTGACGGCGCGCACGGCGGGAATGTCGGCCGCGCGACGAATGGTGTCGGTGCTCAGCGCCGTCCCCGTCCGGCCCGGGATGTCGTACAGCATGACGGGCACACCGCCGCCGGCCTCGGCGACGAGGCGGAAGTGTTCGAGGATGCAGTCCTGCGGCGGCTTGTTGTAGTACGGCGTGACAACGAGCAGAGCGTCCGCTCCGCAGGCGACCATTTCGCGCGCCGCGCGAGTCGAGTGCTCGGTGTCGTTGGTGCCGCAGCCAGCCATCACCTGGACCCGGTCGCCCACTGCCTCGACCACCGCCCGCACGCAGGCGTAGTCCTCCTCGTCGGTGGTGGTGGCGGACTCACCCGTGGTCCCGTTGACCAGCAATCCGTCATGGCCGTGGTCGGCGAGATATACGGCGAGGTTCTGCAGGCCGTCGTAGTCGATCGAGCCGTCGGCGTGCATGGGGGTCACCATCGCCGTGATGACTCGACCGAAGGGGGTGTCCACCATGATCGTGAGATTACAGGCGAGCACCTCACCGCCTGTCCGTGCCCACGCGCCGCGGGTCGTCGGGGTGGCTCACGGGCGCTCGCCGAGGGCATAAGCCTCAACCAGCGACCGGCCCGAGTGGTCGAGCGCGGCGTAAATTGGTAGCTAGAGGTTTGCCTTATGCAGCAGCGATGGTGGGTGTGGATTGCCGCGTTCCTGATGACCTTGGGAATGTGCACTACGTTCGCGTGCAGTAGCGGCACCGACACCGGCCCCGCCGACCGCCCCGGCACTGGCACCAGCACCCGCACCGGACCCGAGCAGGCGGCACCTGCCTCGCCCCCACCCTCCCAGGTAGGGGTGCCCGTGCTGGTCGCGAAGATAGACAACAGCCCGCAGGCACGGCCACCGGTTGGGCTCGGAGCCGCCGATGTGGTCTACGTCGAGCCGGTCGAGGGTGGTTTGAGCCGGCTGGCCGCGGTGTTCGCGACACAGAAACCCCCGGTGATCGGGCCTGTCCGGAGTGCGCGGGAAACGGATCTGACGCTGTTGGCCCAGTTCGGTAACCCGACGTTGGCATCCTCTGGTTCCGCGCCTGAGCTGATTCCCGCCCTCGATTCCTCCTCGCTCCAGAACGCCTCGGCCGATCTGCAACCCGCGGCGTACTTCCGCGATTACAGTCGCGTCGCGCCGCACAACATGTTCGTCCGCCCCGATCAGTTGCCCGAAGGCGGCGGCTGGCCGGAGGCTTCGCAACTGCACTTCGGTCCTGCGCCTGCCGGCGGCCGGCCCACGCAACATGAGGAAGCGCGGTATCCGGCTGCGGTGGTCGGCTTCGACTGGTCACCCAGCGATCACGGCTGGCTGGTGTCCATGGATGGTGCTGCCTACAGCGCTGCCGATACCGGACGGCTCACGCCAAGTACGGTCGTGCTGCAGAGTGTGCAGGTGCAGAACTCGGCCATCAGCGACGTGGCGGGCAGCGTCTCACCTCTGGCCCATACGACCGGTAGCGGTCAGGCACTCGTACTGCGTGACGGTCAAGAGTTCCCGGCCGTGTGGTCCCGGCCCTCCCCGGAGGCGGGCACAACGTATACAACCCCCACCGGGGCAGTCATACCCTTCGCTCCGGGACAGGTCTGGACAGTTCTGATTCCAGAGCAGCTCTGGTGACCTTGGCCTCGCGGTGTACCGATGTAGTCACGTTACGTGTGTTCACGAAGTGCAGACACGGTAATGGTCGATGCGGACGGGGTGTGCTCACTGATTGGCAGGGGCCGGGGGTTTACGTTCGGACCCGGCGCTGTATCCAGTTTTCAGTGTTCGACAGCAGTCGATGGACGGCGGGGCTCGCGTAGCGGGCAATGTCGGCAGACGCCGCCGCGGCTGCCATAGCGTCCATGAGACTCGCTTGCTGCCGGTCGATCTCATGTCGTAGCCAGTCGGGCTCGATGCCGAGGGCGGGTGCGACCCCAACCCAGCTGTCGACCGTAATTCGTTCGGCGCGGAACACTCCGCCGATGGACATCGACAAGCTGTTCCCGGAACCGTCTGAATAGGCGAGATGGGAGTTGAGGTCATACAGCGGTGCCAGACGGACAGTCGGCCCGCTGAGCAGAAGTGAGTAGTTGCGGGCGTGGGCGTCCGTACCGCAGACGAGCCAATTGAAGATGAGTGCCCGAGCCAGCCGCTGCACATCCTCCGACGGCTGTCGACTCGTCCGGCGAATCAGATCTGCCAGTGCGAATGCGCCAGGGCCACCTTGACTTTCGTACTTGCGGCTGGGCCATAGGCCCAACGCCTGACACATGTCTTCCTGGTGCACTCGAGTCCACCGGCCGTCGGATCGCTGGGCGCGGTCGTAGCGCTCCACGACGATGGCTCGCTCGTCGGCGAACTCTTCGATCGAACACCGTGCAACGCCGAGGTCGAGGTTGCTCGCCGTGCGCATGGTCACGGCCTCGACGAGATCCTGATCGGGCATGCCGGGAATGGCGGGTTTGATGATGTGGGTGGAAGGCACGCTGCCTGATGGGTCGTTCCAACCGTCGTCGCTGCGATGAAGTGCGATCTTCGCCTGGGCGCCCGCGAGGGAGAATTTGCCCTGTCCGTTGTCGATGTCCGAGATGGGCAAGTCTGCCTTGGCGCGGCGGAGCATTTCCGCGATCCGGGAACTCTCCAAAGGACTCAGACGCCCGGATTTTTTCAGGACAACCTCGAGGCGCTCAGGTCGAACGAACTGAGCAGCGCCGGCCAGGTCTTCGCCGACATGTCGCACGAGTGAGTAGGCGTCGGTTTCGTCGGATATGCCGAACTGGCGCCGCCATTGGCGAAGGGTCTCGGGGCGATCCGGCAGGAGCCCGGAGAGCCACGAATCCAGGACCGGCTCTCGGTATCGACCGGCCGGGCCTGGCATCGACACAGACAGGGGTGTGAAGCTGTGGCTGGCAGAGTCCGAATAGCGCAGTCGCATCCGGCGTTTTCCCGTGCGCTGGACGTCGCCGATCACGCGGCCGTTCATCACCACGTACAACTGGTGTTCGTTCGCGGTGTTCATCGGTCGAACTTCTTCAGGTGCGCCTCGAGGTCGATCGGTTCCTCGTCGGCGGGCTCCGTCGCTGCGGCCACTCTCCATTCCGGTGGGGTCAAGACCAGTGTCACGTCCAGGGCTGTGGCGACCCGCATCACCATGTCCAGCGGTGCCGACGGTTTGTCGCCCAGCTCGAAGGAGTTGAGCCACTGCCGCCCCACGCCGGCCAGCGCCGCCAGCGCGGACTGTGTGATGCCATCGGCAATTCTGACCTCACGCAGAGCGGGGCCGAGGTCGTCGGGACGATGCACGGTTGCTGTCGCCATTAGGCGACAATATCAAATGACGCCGTATGGCGACAAGTCAACGGCTTTGGGCGGAATCGGCATACTGTCGCCATATAGCGACACAAGCTCGTGTCGCTATATGGCGACATTGGTGGCAAATCTATGGCAGCACCCGCGTACAACTGCCGTCAGGTATCGCGAAACAGGATGCACCGCAGAGTCATACCGTATGGGCAAGTCCGAACGCGTGGTGTGTCAGAGAGATTGCCACGTGGTCTTGGAGCGCTATTCGCTCAAGTACTGTTCGACTTCGGCCAAGGAGGCGGATTCGAATAGGCGCTCGCCGTCGTCGATGTCGAGCAGAACCCATCGGTGGTTCTGTCTCGGTTCGGCGATGAGTTGATAGCCGGCGCGGCGAGCGCGCGCCATCAGGAAGTGCAGGCGTGCGGTCTCCGGGGTGATGTGGCGGTGGTCGATCATCGCGGCTGCCGGCTATCGGTGTGGGGCCGCCACTCGCGCAGGGCGTCGGCGAATCGTGTCAATGCGGTGATGTCCGGGGTGAGTGGCTGAAGCAATCGATAACTGGGGCATGGGATCTGAGTGCGGCCAGGTTCACGCCGTGGCAGTTGATCGAGCACGTATTCCTCCGCGGTTTCGGTCAGTAGCCCATGTGCGGCCGGTCTGCCGGGACCATGCGCTGCGCGGTGACGAGGTGGGCTTTGGCTTGCTGCTTGATCGGGCAGACGTTGATGGGGCAGTCGATGTGGCGCTGCATCACCGCATGGGCGAACGTGATGGTCATGGCCGGTACGCGGTGGTGATCGGTGACGGGTAGCCCGAATGGTTCCGGTGCCGTCAACGGACCGGCGTGGGAGTCGGGCGTTCGTGTCGGCTTGTCCGTGTTCGTCAAATCGCTTGTCCCTTCATGATTCGGGTCGAGCGGTGGTCACTGTGAGGCTTCGATGTACTGTGCTGCGAGCCGGAATCGGGGGCAGTCGTGCTTGGCGTGGTCGGCCATGACGTGGATGGCGTGTGCTCGCCCGCGGATGGGTTCGGTGTTCTTGCAGCCCGCTGGCGAATCGAGGTGGCGGAGGCCGGTGGCGACGCGTTCGAGGAGGTCGCGGTTGCGGGTGTGCCAGAGTCGCAGGGTGGCCGCCATCGACCGGTTGTGCGTGCGCCTGATGGGGAGTTTCGGTAGTTCCTGACGCATGGGGTCGTCGTCCGGGGCGATACTGGTGGGGGTCGGCTTCACGCCGATCGGCTCGCGGGCACTGGTTTCGGTTGCGGGTACGGGCATAGCGGTCGGCTCCGGGTTCTGTCGGGGCGAAAGTCGAGCGTGCGCCTCTGCGGTGTGCGGTAACGACTGGTTCCAGCATTGCCGCGTCGACGCGTTCGAAGGACGTACTGAACCCGTACTGAGCCCGTACCCTTGCGGTACTACAGCGGAGGGGAGAACGCCGAGAGATGACGATCGTCAAGTGGACCGGGCTCGAGGTCGCGGCCCTGCGTACAGCGTTGCGGGACACGCAGATTCAGTTCGCCGACCGCATCGGATGTTCGCTGGAAGCGGTCGGTAAATGGGAACGCAGAGGTGCTGACATCACCTTGGGCGTGAAGTACGCCGAGTGCATGGACACCGCATACAGACGACTCGATGATGAGCAGAGGGCGCGCTTCGATGCTGCGCTGCAGAACCCGGACGGCACTCTCCAAACCGTCGGCACTGAGAATTCTCTGCCCAGCGGTGCAGCGGTGGTGTTCGACGCGGAGGAGGTCGACAATGTGAGGCGACGGGATTTTGGGACTGCCGCCATTGGGCTGCCTGCCCTAGTTGCGGGCGTTGTGAATTCGGATATGAGCGCCGCTCCTAGCGATGTCTCAGACTTTGTCTGCGGTGCCCGTGTGGCACCCGAACTCGTGGACTACTTCCACACTCAACTCTCCGGGCATTACACCGCGGACATGTACCTGGGACCGCTCTACCTCATCCCGACGGTGCGGGCTCAGACGGAACTGATCGACTGTCTAGCGGGCACTGCCGATGCGCCGGTGCGGCGCGGGCTGCTGGAAATCGGCACTGCATACGCTGCTTTTCTCGGCTGGCTGTATCAGGACGCGGGTGACCGAGCCGCCTCCGCCAAGTGGCGAGATACAACGTTGGCCCTCGCACACCGCAGCGCCAGCGCCGACCTCATTTCTTACGCACTATCGAACATGGCGATGCTCGCATTGGACAGTGACGACGGCCGCGCCGTCGTCGACTTCGCGCGGGCGGCTAATGCGGCCGGATCGAAGCTATCGCCGAAGGTCCGCGTGATTGCACTCCAGCACGAAGCGCAGGGCCACGCCATGCTCGGCGATCGTGGCACGGCGGAACGCCTATTGGATGACGCTGTAATGCTGATCGACCGCATCGATGACGTGCGCCCGTGGGGAAACTCCTGCCGACGCACCCCGCACTACATGGAAGCGCAGCGGGCGACTTGCTACGGGCGCACCGGCAATCGGCGAGACGCCATGGATGCGGCCAATCTGTGGGACGAGATCCTAGACTCCATGCCGGAGTCTGCGCGTCGGGACAATGCCGTATTTCGTGCGCGGCAGTCGGCTGTACTGGCCAGGGTGCCTGACCCCGACCGCGCTGTGTGGGCGGCAGCAGAGGCGGTCGAGGCAGTTAAAGTCACCGGGTCTGCCAGGCTCCGCAGCGAATTGAAGGAGATCGCTCACCATGCCCGAGCATGGGCGAACACCGCGGCAGGGCGTGGGCTGAGGACTCTCGTAGGGTCTGTCGCATGACCGCACTGCCTATTCCATTGAGCGACAGCGAGATTGCCAGCCGTCTTGAAGCGCTGCCGGGTTGGGAGCGTGACGGTAACGAGATCACTCGCACTTTCAGGCACACCTACCATGAGTGCGTGCATCTGGCGGTGTACGTCGCGGCGAAGGCCCGAGAGGTAGGGCACCATCCCGACATGCTGATCACTTGGCAGCGGATCGAGTTCCGGATTACGACCCACGATGTCGGGAGGAAGTTGACCGAGTTGGACTTCGACCTCGCGCGAGATATTGATCGGATCGCGGAAGCCTCTGGCGCGACTCCGGGCTGACAAGAAGAGCTGATACTGATGGACGCTTGTCGTGACGAGGCAGCGCCGGACATCTGGCACCCAAAATCTCAGCCTCGACCAGCTGTCTCCACATTTGCGCTGCGAACGGCATCGGCTCACGCTTTCAACTTGCGACTGAGAAGAGACTTTAGGTGAATATGCCGCATCCGCCGGGATCCTAGATCGGACGAGTTACGGATACCCCGCGTGTATCCAGACACGATCGATCCAGTCTGTTCTTCGGTTAGATCAAGGATCTGCGAGAGTTCGGACACGGTCGTGTCGTGAATTTCATCTCGCTTATATGAAGTAACCGCGCGCTGAAAAAGATCGAGGAGCTTGCGTATCTGGCTGAGTTCCCCGGCTGTAGCCTTCATTATGACATCTCGGAACTCCCAGGTCGTATTGAGGAGGGTGAACATATCAACGATATTCGACCACCTCGTGCGGCCTTCCCACTTTATTGCTGACGTCAACAAGGTGAGCAAATCGATAAACTCGACAGAACGATCTCGATATTCTTCGAAGTCTGTTGATATTTTATCGTAACGTTCGTCCAGCTCCACCTTCTTGTTTGACAGTCCAAAGATGCAGGTACTGAAAACCTCGGCATAGAACTCAAGATCTCCGCCGCGCTTCCTTCTTTCGCCGCTAAATACTCCGGAAACTGCACTCAATTCGTGTGCCGCACAATCCTTAAGGAATTCATTGAATGGGCCTGGCAGGAGAGCATTCCGCAGCTCTTGTGCTGTTAAGACCATATTTACGCGGTTGACCCGAGCGAACACTGCTCGAACGAACTCGTCGGCAAGATTCGATAGGCGTCGGATTGGAAATCGGTATTGAAAAAACTCCTGGCGAACTTCACTTGGAAGATCTCTGAAGTACATTCCGTTAAACTCTTTTGCGAGAGCTGGATTCTCTAGGTTATCGAGCGTGTATTTATTTTCCAAAAACTCAAGTAGCGCTGTTAGCCGCTGCTGCCCGTCCACCACGGACGCGGTCTGCTCGCCGTCTGCCGTGGTCTCGTACGAGAGGTATATCTCGGGGATCGGGAATCCAAGAAGAATGGTTTCCATGAGCGAGACCTTTGCTGCGTCTGGCCAAACCGCCTGACGCTGGTATTCCGGGCGCAGAATAAGTTCTCCAGACTTGTCCAGCGATCTGAAGTCGGCAACCGTTTTGGATTCAATTTCAAATTTTAGTGCATGTTCAGGCATCGGCAATCCCTTCTTCTATTGCGCGATCCCGAGCGGTACTCACGCTCTCTGCGTGGTATTTTCTCAGGGATCTATGGCTGCGATAGAGGCGATAGTTTACGTCACATCTTTGGAGATCGGGACCCAGGTGTTCAACAAGGCTGTCGCGAGCGAGCGACCAGTGTTCCCCAAAGGATAGATGCGGAAGAATTATGTCGAGTGCGATGCACTCCTCGAAGACTAGTTTTCGTAAGTACTTTCGCTGGGTTTCGAACCTGGCGTTGCTGATTATCGTCCGCAATTCGGTCCATGCGGTATCAAATAACTCGGAGGATACGACAGCTATGTCGAGATCCGACTCGCTATTGAATCTTTTATATCCCTTCCTTGGGTTCATTGAATAGCCGAGTCTTGCACTACCAACTAACTGGACCGACATCGGGTCTACGCCAAGGTGGATGGCAACACGATGCCGCCAGCGCACGTAGCTCAACTCCTCGGGCCAAACCGCCGGCGTCCCGTCGAAGAGGCGAGCCGTGACAAAGTAGTCCACATCGCGGTCGAGAATCACGAAATCATCCCAAAACATGCGTAGTCCAGGAAGTTCACTAACGGACGAGTTTTCGGCATCGACCGCTGCCATGTTACGCATTAACTCGTGGGCCTTCCTTATCGAGCGGTATTGGCGAGTTCCAAGAAGCGTTGGTGCGCCTTTTCCATATCGTGTTCGCGGTCTACGCCTCTGATTGGTTCCTTGTAGGTGATGCCGTCGACGGTTAGGTCGGATAACGGTAGGCCGCGCTTTTTTCGGTACTCGGAGGCTAATTTGGCGGGGAGTTGGCGGCCATTGTTGTCGTAGAGGGCTTCGCGTTCGTATTTTTGGAGGACAGGGAACTGGGTGCGGTAGATGGTGAGAAGTTCGTCGGCAGTGATATCGAGCATTACGGCGACGATTGCGTCGACTTCGATGAGGGCTTGGCGGCGGTCGGCATCGCGGCGTAACGGAATGTGCCAGGTCCAGTCTGGGGTGATATCGGCAAGGGCAGCAGTGCGCGAGTACCCCGGGTTTATTTCGGAAACCCAGGTGTCCGATTCCCACGCTGGATCGTACAGCTCGGACCAGAGTGGGGCGTACGCGGAGACCAAAGCATTGAGGCGGAGGGTTCGGTGGATAAGTTGTGGCTGTAAAGGATGAGCGGTAATACAGGGGACCTTGCTGATAGGGCCGCGGTTGAAATTTGCCACCCCCATTACCTTCATGACGAAGTCCACTGGCATAGAGGAGCAGAACGCCGCCATCAAAACAGTGCCTAGGTTGGTCGCTGCTGCCAAGGAGTGCAGGCCATGAACATGCGTGGGGCCCGGTGGAATTAGCGCAGAGTGAAGGGTTCGGACTGTTGCTGGGTCAGCCATTGCCCGCCATGCGAGTCGGAAGTAGGACCAGCTCGGTTCGTTGTTCCATTTTGGGTAAGCGGTCTGATACTCTGGCAGAGGAAGAGCGACTTGGTAATTGGTTCTCGGAATGAATATTTCAGGAATCGACTCCAGGTCGATGCTGGCGTAGTCAACGTTGCTGCGCATTGTCGGGTTGCCCTGTTGATATACAGGACAGGCCACTGTTAGGTGGGGACCCTGGAGGATGGCGCTGTCCAGGTTGTCCGGTACAGCGGAACGAGCTTCGAAGTAGCCGAGTTTGCGTGCATCAGTTTCAATCCAGCCGGTTGTCCAATGGAATCCAACGTCGCCGATCCGGGGGGCTAGCGCGATCTTTTCGAGGACTGCGCTGCTTGCGCGGTTCACTGGATACAGCATCCTGGCCTCGGTCGCGGGGGTACCGGGTTCGTCGATGAGGGTCGCCCAGCCCGCGAGGTCCGATTCTGTGATCTCGATGATGCGTTCGGGGTGAGGCCGGACGTCCCATTTTCCGTCGGGGTCTTTTACACCGGGGACGATGGTGGAGCTGTCGTTGCCTGATCGGCGGGCGTCGAGTGAGCGGGCGGGGACATCAGGGTGGTAAAGCGCTGAGCCCTGGAGGAAGTGGACGGCAGAGTCGCTGCCGTACACGTGGACGCCATACTGACGGGTATGGTTGATCTCCGAAAAGATGCTGAGTTCGTTGCGGAACTGCCAGTGCCGCT
Organism: Nocardia sp. 852002-20019_SCH5090214; assembly: GCF_001665865.1. Classification (NCBI taxonomy): domain Bacteria; kingdom Bacillati; phylum Actinomycetota; class Actinomycetes; order Mycobacteriales; family Nocardiaceae; genus Nocardia; species Nocardia sp. 852002-20019_SCH5090214. The sequence goes on from NZ_LZMK01000285.1 coordinate 27,016, forward strand.
TGAGGCGTCGGTAGCAGGCTCGCCGCAGTCCTTTAGCGCGGGATTCGGTGAAGTGCCTCCCGGGTGGATCAGTGAAGTGATGCCGCGCGTGGCTGACGATCGCCAGGTCCGTTCCATGAAGCAGCGATACAGGTCCGGTCTAAGTCCAGCTAGGACCGGATGGTCAATTCCCGATGCCAGGTACTCGACCTGGCCGGACTGAACGGCCCTTTCAAAGAGCAACGTTTCCCGGATTGTCGGGAGAGCGAGTGCCGCCGCGGCTTTGGCCTTCTTCGCCGCCTCGGAGGGTCTATGTGCCAACTGCCACCACGGATCGAACTCCGCAAGCACCCCTGCTTCATCCCAATCCGGTCGTACCCAAGGCGGATTACCCACCTGCAGATCGAATCCACCCCGCGCGAAGACTGGTGCGAAATCCAACTCCCAATGGTGAAACCCTTGCGAAGCAGCAATCCCCGAAGCTACCGCCAGCCACGGAAATTCGACAAACGCAGCATTAATGCCTCTGGCCTGAGCAAACGTCCGATCAGTGTGCTCAGCGAGGTCCAACTCGAACCACCCCAAATCCGAGGCGATACTTGTCTGCCCGTCCTTCTCCCACTTCCCAGCCTTCGGCATCAGTCCGAGCAGCGCTTCGAGCCCCCCAGCCCACTGATCCCAATCAGGCGCAGATATATCCCCCGTCACCGGCCACGACCACATTGCACACCATGCATCCATCACCCGCCGCAGCCGCCGATACGCCCCGTCTTCGTCGTTCAGTGCCTTTTCAATCTGCTCTCGCGTCACCGCGTGCTTGAATTCGACCGGGTCACTGCCCCAGAGGTTCAGGTCGCGCCGAATTTCGGATTCGGCGATGGTGAGCCGGCGCAGAGCGAACCCCCAAAGGATTTCGACGCGCTGTGCCAGCGAGGCGAGCCTCTTCTGGATGTCCTTCGAAGGCGTCTTGCGAATACCGTTGCGCCACAGGCGAAGTTCTTCGCGCTTCTCTGGCGCGTAGGTTTTCGCTTCGGCTGTGTCGACCACCGCGCCCCAACCTTGCGCGGGCAGCAGGAAGTGGTGGATGCCAGCGCCCACGGATTCGCCCAAGGGTACATCCGTGGGGACGGTGCTCAACCATGCCTTCTTCGCGAAGTGGGAAGGCTGGTATACCGCCCGCCGGGCCCCGATGAGTGAGTTGCCACGCCGCAGGTGCAGACCGAACCACGGAGCTTGCAGTCCTGCGACCATCGTGTCCAACCACAGCGAGATTTCGGCCAGTTCTACAGCAGTGGCGTTGAGGTCTACTCCATACACTCGGTGCAGCGCGATATGCGCTTTTACCTTCTGCAGCTCGACCGGATACTCATCGGCCGGGATAAGCTCGCCGAGATCTTCCTGCTTGCGCTTCAAGTACTCGGTAGCGAGCTGCCGCACGGCCTCGATGGCGAAGGCGCCAGACCCGAGGGCGGGCTCGCAAATGGTGAGCTCGAGAATCTCTTGCGGCGAGGTGCGGGTGCCGTTCTGGTCGAGGAGTTCTTCGAGTGCCTGGGAGACAACGAATTTCGTCAGTACCTCGGGCGTGTAGTACGACGCCGACTGCTGCCGCTCCCGGCCGGCGAGACGGAAGACGAAGGTACCCTCGCGGTGGATCACCGGCTTTAGTTCATGTGTGTCCGGGTCTTCGGCGCGGACGAAGTCGGATTCGGAGAGGTGGTCGGCGCGGTGCACCGGCACCACCCAGGAACCTTTTTCGGGGTTGCCGTCCTTGGCGACCTCGAACAGGTCTTCTTCGGCGAAGAACCCGGTATAGGACATCAGCCCCTCGTACACCGCTCCCAGTTGGTTGATGCCGAGTTCGGCGTAGCTGATGAAGCCGCGGTCGCCGCCCTTGCGGCCCTTGGACTCCTTGGTGAGCAGCAGGTGTTCGAGGACTTGTTGGGTGGCGGCGTTGCCGAGGCCCACCTCGTCGATCAGGGCGGTTGCTCTGGGGGAGAACAGGTCTGCTCGAAGAGGGTTGAACTCGAGGCCGGGGGCCGGATCGTCGAGGATGTGCTCGCGCAGGGCCGGGGTGTGGCCACGGTCCACGAGGTCGAACAGCTTCTTGAGCGACTCGTACAAATGCGTACCGGTTTGGGCCCGGTGGGAGACCAGTTCGGTGAGCGTTAGTTCACGCAGCCGATCGAGTCCGTATCCCTCCTCGTACTCGGCGGCGCCGGTGGGCAGTACCTGCATCTCCGGCGAGGCTTCGGCATACAGCAGGAACAGGATTCGATAGAGGAACCGCAGTGAGTGTTTGGCGAGTTCGTTGCCGTCGATGCCGTCCATGGTGAGGCCGCGTTCGGCACGCCGTCGGACCACCTCGTTGGCGATGATTTCGATGGATAGCCGAATGCCTTCGCGCAGGTCCTTGGAGACGCCGACGGTGTGTTTGACGGAGTCTTCGAGGACGCCGGTCCACCAGATGTTGCCGTCGGCGTCGGCCTTCAACGACTGGTAGCCGAAGATGGCTGCGGCGCGGTCGATTTCGCCGCCGCGCGCCTCGTGGCGGCGTTCGACCACGACCAGCAGGTCCATCGCCAGGTAGCGGCCTTCGGCCCAGCGTTCGGCCTCGGCGAGCAACAGCCATTGGCCGGCCTGGACGACCACGAATGCGGGTGGGGTGTCGGAGCGGAAGGCGGCGGAGACGGCTTTCGACGCCGATTCGATCGGTTTGCCGTCCTCGGTGGCGGGGGCGATGAGCCGGCCGGTTTCGGGGGCGAGGAGGTCTTCCAGGGTGTCGACCGGTTCGGCTTGCAGGAACAGCACGTCGGGGAGGTCGGGGAGCTGGGCGTCCGGGATTTCCAGCTCGGAGCCGGCGCGTTCGGCGGTGAAGGGGGTGAGTTCGCCTTGGTAGCCGAACGCGGCGCGCACCTGGGCGTGGGCCTTGGGGGCGGCGAGGGGATCCTCGGACAGGCCGGCTAGGGAGGTTTGCAGGTCGCGGGCGGCGGATAGCAGCGTGCTGCGGACCGTGGAGCGGCCCTCCTTGGCCTCGGCGTCCCAGGTTTTGCGCAATCCCAGGACCTTGCCGTGGAAGGACTCGTTCACCGAATCGGTGGTGAAGTAGTGCTCGCTGATCCAATCCTCGCCGACGACGATGGAATCGAAGGAGGGCATGGTCACTGATCCTTTTCGGGGACGATCACGAGCAGGGGACGCACCAACTGCTGTGTGGGAGCGAGGGATTCGGCGAGGCGCTGCTCTTCGAGGATGCGTTGCGACAGCTTCTCGACCTTCTTCTTCTGGCCGCTGAACAGGTCCAGCTGTTCGGCGCCGGTATGCCAGCGGTCGGCGCGCTGCCGCCAGGCGTCGAGGCGTTCCTGGGCGGAGCTCTGCTGGGCGTCGAGGATCATCTTCATCGACTGCGCGGCCTCGCGGACGGCGACCGGAATCAGTGGTTGCAGCTGGTCCAGATCGTGCAGCGGGCCCGGGTTGGAGGTGCCGGGGCGCAGGCCGGTGGTGGTGGTCAGGAAGTTCAGATCCTCCATAGGTTCGACCAGGCAGAAGGACGGGTTGCCCGGGTTCGGGAATTCGGCCTTTGAGAAGACGCGGGAGACGAGCTGGCCGCGGCGGTTCATCAGGGTGCCCATCAGCAGGACCGTCACGTCGTCGACCTCGCCGCGGATGGCGAAGATCTGGTTGCGGCCCAGCGCGCTGAGTGCGCGGTCGCTGGCCCAGTCCAGGACCGGATGCAGGGGGCCGAGGAAATGTGCCTCCGGCCACGTGGTGTCGTTGATGCCCTTACCTTCTCGCGCGGCACGCAGCTGGGCGTCGCCGACGGCGGTGGAAGTGGCCAGTTTCAGGCGTTCCAGGACGCGGCCGTCGCGCAGATAGTTCTGCGGGAGTTGGCCCAGGCGCTGTTTGAGGTCGCGGGGTGGAATGAGTTCGGCGATACCGTGATTGGTGTGCCGCGTCCAGCCGACGCCGCCCGCGGCCGGGGCGGCGTGCGGGACGTCGTGGAAGGCTGCGCGCAGGGCCTCGTCGAGGAAGCTGATGTCGTCGGGGTACAGGCTGAGGCGGGGTTCTTCCGGCAGCTCGGCTCGGGTGTCGTCGTCATCCAGGTCGAATTGGGCGAAGAAGGCGTCGAAATCGTCACCTTCGGCCACCTCCTCGATGCTGCGAACAGCTTCGTCGAGCGTGGTTTTGCGGGCGAGGACATCGCGGATTGCCGATTCCTCTTCTCCCACACTGTGTTTCCCCATCAGGGAAGCGACGTCGCCCAGGGTGGTGTGGGCCTCGTTCTCCCGTTCGAGCAACCGCGACAGTACGCGCAGGTCGCCGGAGAATTCCGGGTCGGAGGGTTCCAGGATCAGCGACGAGATCACCGGTGGGTGTTTCTGGCCGTAACGGTCGATGCGGCCGTTGCGCTGTTCGATGCGGATCAGCGACCACGGGATGTCGTAGTGGATCAGGTGGTGGCATTGGGCGTGCAGGTTCACGCCTTCGGAGGCCACGTCGCCGGTGACCAGCACGCGGATGGGGGAGGTTTCCAGTTTGAAGCTGTCGACGATCTGTTGCTGTTCCACGTCGGACAGGCCGCCGTGCAGCATGACGACCGCATCAGGCTTCAGGCCCAGCGCGGTGGGGAGCAGGTCGGTGAGCCATTTCAAGGTGGCGACGCGTTCGGCGAAAACCACTGCGCGCGTGCCGGATTTCGGGCCGACGCCGATCTCGCGGAGGCGGTCGACGAGTGCCGCCTGTTTGCCGGCGGATTCGGTGAATGCCTTGTCGTTCAGGTCGGCGAGACGGTTCAGGGCTTCCAGTTCGGTGCGCTGCTCGGCGCCGTGCGGGCCGCCCTTCTCACGGAGTTTGTTGCGGCGCTGGTTGATCGATTCACGGAGGGCCGAGGGGGAGGACAGGAACGCTTTCGCCAAGGTCCACGGGAACAGGGCTTTGGTTTCACCCGAGTACGGGGAGCGGCCCGACTCCGGATGCAACCACACCTGCGAAAGTTCCTGCGCGACGAGCTCTTCCACCGGCGACGGCGTGACCAGACGATGGACGGGTTCGGCACGCTCGGCCCAGTCGCTACCGACCTCGGCGGCGACCTCGTCGTGATGGCGGTGGCGGCGGATCAGCAGGGACTGCACATCCTCCTTGGTGAAGGAACCGTCGGCGGCCACCGCGGTCGGGTCCAGCAGGCGTAGCAGTTCGGCGAAGGACTCCTCGCGACCGTTGTGCGGAGTAGCCGAGGCCAGAATCAGAGCCTCGGTATTCGGGGCGAGGATGCGGGCCAGCTCGTTGTTCAGCGTGCCGACGTTGGTGAGGTTGTGCGACTCGTCGATCACCACCGCATCCCAGTGCTGACGCTCCAGATGTGCCTTGTAGCGAGGGCTTTTCAGGGTGTCGATCGAGATGATCGCGCGCTTGTAGTAGGTGAAGGGGTTGCGGGTCGCGGGGAGCTTCTGGCGGACCTTCTGGATGCCGGCCGAATCCAGGCGTACGAACGGGAGCGCGAAGCGGCACCACAGTTCGTGCTGCATCTGCTCGAGAACGTGGCGTGGGGTGACGATGAGGATGCGTTCGCCGCGGCCGCGCCGGACCAGTTCGGACAGGATCATGCCGATTTCGAGGGTCTTGCCCAGGCCCACCGCGTCCGCCAGCAGGATGCGGGGCCGAATGTGTTGCGGATCCAAGGCTTTCGCCACTGCGGCCCGCTGATAACCGAGGGAATCCGCCAGCATCCGCGTGGAGACCGCGAGCGTCTGGTCGCCGTAGGGGAACGGAGTTTTGCGCAGCAGCGACTCCAGCCACAGCCGCGAGTCCCGATAGCCGGATGAGCTGTCGGCAACGACCTGTGCTTTGGCGGGATCGAGGACCTCGATGTCGTCGAGGCTGCGGTAGAACGTCGCGGTCGTGTCGCCGACCAGTTCCGACAGACCCCGCACCCGGAGCAGCCACCCGTCCGAACCTTGTTCGGCCGAGGTGACCAGCCACTCCTCGTCGCGGACCACCACGATCGAACCGGGGGCTACCTCGAAGGTGTCGGGCTGCTCGGCGAGGGTCATCGACGCTGCTCCTGGGGACGGGTGTGGGCGGGCCAATCCAGTATCGGTGCTGGGGTTCGAGATGTGACACGGCGGTGGTGCATGTCGGTTGTTCGAACGACACGTAGCGATGTCTCCGCTCAATATGCTCACGATCCGTGAGTAGAGACTCCGGGGCGGATCGGCAGGATCAGGTAGGGCGCATCGAGGCCCAAGTGAAGGCGAGTGGGGGAAGCGAGAGGAAGCGGAAACAGAAGGTCCAAAAGAGTACCGAAGGTCACCTGACCCTCGGTCCGTTCTTCGGGCGCAGGTGGCAGAAGAACACGGAAGGGAAGGAAAAGCATCGGGGAACCCGGACATATGTGGTGAGCCTTGGCGTGGTTGTCGTGGTGGCGGCGGTGGGCGTCGGTGCCGTGATGTGGTGGAATTCGCAGAGCAGCGGTTCCGCGGATGCCGATGCCCCACCGGTTCCCGGCTCCACGACCAGCGTTGCCGCCGCGGTGATGCGGCCGACGACTACGACGACTCCGTCCGGCACGACAACCGCTGCCGCCCCGGCCCATTCGGATCCGACCTGGTACAAGCTGACGGCCTACAAGTCGGTCTCCGGCGGAAACGGCTTCTACTGGAAGGATTCGGTGCGGATCGGCACGCAGACGTATCCGGCAAGCATCGCCGGCGAATACCCCTCCAGCACGTCCGATCCGAGCAACAGGGCAGTGTGGGCCATCGGCGGCAACTGCACGAGGTTCCAGGCATGGGTCGGCAAGGACATCGACTCGAGTGAATCGGGCACCGGCAGTGGGGGTTTCTATCTCCAGGGGGACGGTCGCGACCTGGCATCGGTGATGGTCGGCCCGGCCGACCCGCCACAGCGGATGGACGTCGACATCACGGGATAGGCGCGCCTTACGTTGTACGACACGCGAAAGAGCGTGGACATGAACAACGCGTGGGGGACTCCGGAGGTGCTGTGCACGAGCGCACCGGGGCAGTCGCGCTGAACCCGGATCGGGGCGTGCAGCCATCGCTACCCGGCACTGCGGAAGGTGGTCTGTCTCCGCGAGCAGGTGCTGTCACGAAGCGGGAGATGACCTCCGCGCGTTGACAATCCGTCGAACGACGGACTGCGAGGTGTCGGTCCGGACTGTTATATTCGCGTGCGCCAGCTGGCAGGGGATGCGGGCGGAACCTTCGTGGCTTTCTGCGGGGAGATTGTGAAAGGCGTTGGGGTGCATGGGATCTACGCGCGTGGCGGATTCGATGGATAGCGCGCTTCGTTCCAAGATTCATCAACCGGGATGTCCCTGGTCGTGGACTTCCGAATGCATCGAGCAGTTCGAGCGGTTGCGGAGCGAGCACATCGAGGTCGCGGAGATGTTCAGTGCGATGATTCGTCGTGCGCGGGAGCGGGGGCTTCCTCCCACGCAGAACAACAACCATGTCCCGCGGCCGACGCATCCCACTCATCGTTGTCCGGTGGGAGACCGCGTGCGAGACCTGCCCGATTTCGCATTCGATGACCAGGTCAGACCCATGCCGTGGGTAGGAGAGTTGTACGCCGAGTCGGTCGATGGGCGAACTCTGTACCGTTTGTACTTCATCGAGTCCCGCCCAGGCTGGGTGGCGACGACCGACGAAATCTACGCGTCGGCCATTGGTGAGAAACCTGTCGGTGCGGATGGTGGCTGGACGAGCGACGATCAGACGGCCGACATCCACTCGGCGATGATCTCGGGCACTCAACGGTGCGACAACTGTCGGAAAGTATGGAGACGCTGGAATGCGGCCTGATAACCTTTGTGATATAACGCAACAGCTCTCGGCTCGACCGTGCGATGTTCCGATGCGAGGGGAGAGGTGGTCTCGATGAGCGCGGACAGGTACCCCGGTTTCGGCAACCCCACCTCGAACGAGCAGCTGGGCGTGGAGCTGGCGAGCGAGCAACTGGATTTGATCCTGGACATGCGAGAGATTCGTTTGGAGCGTGGATACTCGGTCACCCAGGTCGCGGAGGCGATGGGAGTCGACCCCGCACAGGTCTCCCGATTCGAGAGCGGAGCGACCAACCCCACGATGTCCACGATCCGCCGCTATGCGAAGGCTGTCGGAGCGATTTTCCGCATACGGGCCCAACGGTGGGAGTCCGAAAACGATGAGTCCCTCGAATCGACGTCTCCCGAATCATCGGATGCGCGCTGTGAGGCTCTGACGAACGCGGAGCAGTTGTGGACCGTGCGAATGGGCACCGGTGACGCTTCGCCGGGTCCGTGGAAGGCGACCGCGGTCGAACAACTCGGCCGCTCGGCGCCGGTGGTGGAACCGGTGAAAGGGACCAGGGACTACCTGCATCGGGTGACCGCGACGGTTCAGTCATGACTCTTGTGGAGCGGGCGACCGGGAGCAACGTCTTCTGGAAAGAGCGGTCGGTACGTCGCAAATCATCCGACGAATTGGAAGACATCCCGAACGCATTCAGCATCTCGATGTCGGTATCAGGAGGAAAGTCCTCCAAAGACGCCCCTGTCGTCGATACGACCGTCGAGGTTTCAGTGAGTAACCCTTCGCTGGAACTCAAATACGTCGTGACGTACCGATTCTATTTCGCCAACGATTCCGAGCCGCCTCCGGAAGAAGAGGTCGACACCTTCATGCGCGAACACGGCATCGGCTACGCGCTTGGCGTGGTCAACGGTGCGCTGGTGAGTGATACGACGGCATTCAGGGTGAAGCCACTGTCCATTCCGATCAACGCCTACGACGAGGTGCGGAAGCTGATCCCGCAGCGCCCGTCCGATCAGAGCCGCCATCTGTAGTCGCCTGGGGGGACTGGGCAAAGAGGCTCTGGGGTTTCCCGCAAGGAACTGCTGGTGCTCGTAGTCCGCTCGTTGCGATGCGACTTACCAGGCCCGTTTGCGGCGGGTCTCAATCCTCTCCTGGCAGAGCCAGCGGGCCAGGCCGCCGTGTCCGGAACAGGCTCCCGATGGGGGCGGACGCGTGGGCGTATGGCCCCGGCACCGATCACCCGGTCAGCGCAGCGGGACCGTCGCGCCGCCGGAGAACAGGGAGTCGGCGCCGATCAGGAGCAATCTCCCGGTTCGCCCTTCTTCACCACCGACAGGACGGCGTCGCCCTCACCGATCGGGACGCCGGGGGCAGGGGTCTGTGCGACTACAACCCAGTTGCGGTCGATTATCTGCATTCGGCCGGCTCCGGTCGCATCCTTGCTTCGAGAGAAGAACACTCCGGCTTTTTGGATAAGGTTCTGTGCGGCCTGCAAATTCATGCACACCACATTCGGCATCGGCACTGTCGCGGCTTGCGTTGCCGCCGGCGCGCTCGAGGGTGCCTGCGCCGGGGGTGCTTCCGTTGAAGGTGCCGGCTGTGTCCTCGTCGGCACCAGGAGAGTTGTCGTCGTGTCGGCGATTTTCGGCTGCGTGGTCGACGTTTCCGTTGCTCCACATGCGGTTGCTGCCCCAATGGCAGCGATAGCGAGGTATGCCGCGATTCTCTTCAATGCACGGTCCTTCCGGCGCGAGTGTGTCTCGAGTAGCCAAAATGTCGGTGAGGGGACGGGTCGTATTAGCTGCATTTCGGTAACGACGCGATGGGGATGACGCACATGAGCGGCTGCGCGCTCGGCGCCGAGGCGGGCGCGTGGGTGCCCGTCCCGGCGCCGATCACCCGGTCAGCGCAGCGAAACCGTTGCGCCGCCGGAGAACATGGAGTCGTGCAGCACGATCCGGACGGGTTGAGAATCGGCCGGCAGATCGAAGACGACCTTGGCGGTAATCGTGTTGCCAGGGTTGATGTTTGCGTACATGCTCGTGTCGGCTTGCAGGTTGATGGCGGCCGCGGTGTCGTTGTTGAACTTGCGGTCCTGCGTGTCGTAGAGGTCCTGATTGCCGGGGGAGAAGCCGTAGGGCACCTTGGAGGTGTTGAGTACGGTCATCGTGACGATCGTGTACGCGCCCTGGGCGGTGCGGCGCAGGTAGGGGTTGTCGCCCACTTCCTTGACGCCTGTCTGCACGTCGGTGACCACGAATTCGAATTTGCCGTCGCGGACCGGGGTGTTGATTCCGGGCGGCGGAGGCTTCGCGGGCGCGGGCGCTGCGGCAGAGTTGCCCGCGGCGGTGGTCGCGCTGTGCCTGGAACCGGCGGAATCCTTACCGCTGAGGCCGGCGATGCAGCCGCCGACGCCGCAGAGCAGCACGATGCCGACGACGACGATCAGCAGCGCCTTCGGCATTTTGGACTTCTTCTGTTGCACCACGTACTGCGGCGGGAGTTGTGGCCCGGGCTGGTAAGTCATGGCGCCGCTCCTATTCGTGGATCCAGGTACAGCCCTCGACGTTGATCACGTCACCGGCCTGCAATTGCACGTAGGACGCGCTCGAATAGGACTCGATATCGGTGGCCTCCGAGGACTTCGCGCCCTTGTACGGGAGCCACGTGATGAAGCAGTAGCCGTAGTCATCCGCGCGGGGGCCGGAGGTGTGGTACGTGCCTTCCAGGACGTCCGTGCCGACGACTTGCATGCCCTCGTGCAGGGTGGCGGCCGGTGCGGCGGATGCGGTGGCGGCCGCGACGGTCACGGCGGCGGAGGCGATGAGCAGAGCGGGAAAAGCCTTGCGGAACATGGTCATAACTCCTGGATCGGTGGCGGCGGGATCAGAGTTCGTACTGCGGGCAGTAGGCCGTGATGGCGGCGTCGAGGAAGATGTACGGGTACTTCACGGCGCCGCGGGACTTCTCGGCCAGCACGATCTGGTTGTGCGCCGAATTGCCGTAGGCCCGTAGCCAATTGCATTCGGCCTGCGCGAGCTGGATCGCGGAGTCCTGGCCGCTGCAGGTGTCGTCGTCCTCGGCGTAGTCGCTCAGGAAGCGTTGGTCGGCTGGGCTGCGGGGTCCGCAGCTGCTGCCGCCGGATCCGGAGGCTGAGCCGGTATCGGGGGCCGCGAACGTTGCCGGTGCGGCGGCCGTGAGCACGGCGACGGTGGCGCTGGCGGCGAGCAGAGCAGGGACGATACGAGCGTTTTTCATGATGATTCCTGGCAGTGAGTCAGTTGTTGGATGCGAGCAGGTAATGGATCAACCAGATCGGTGACCACAGCCCGCAGGTGATGAGCGTGAGCACCAGATGCAGTCCGTGCGGGAACGATCGTGTGACGACGACCTGCGCTCCGGGCGGGAACTGCTGGACCACGTTCATCATCGGCGGTGGTGACGGAAAGGCCTGGGGGACAGCGGGGTGCGCGGGCCCGGGGGACGTGAAGTATTCGGCCGGGTAGTACGGCGGTGCGGTGGGCGGAACCGGCGGATACGGCTCGATCAGCCCGCCCGCGCTCGGGGGATACGGCGGCATCGGATCCGGTGCGGGCGGGCGGTCCGGTGGTGCGGTGTCCCATACGTCGATGGGGCGGTCGGGTTCGTGACTCATGGCGAAGTCCTGTCGTTTACGGCAGCAGGGATCGCTCGACGGCGACGGCTGCGGGAGGGGTTGAGGTGCGGAGATTCGCCGGTGTCGGCGTGCTTTGAGGCTGATGTAAACAGTAGGATGAACTGAAAACATTGTCAATGTCGATCGGAAGATTGATTTTTGCTCACCGGTCCAGCAGTGTGTGAGCAGACCCGCGAGAGGAGGGGTATGCCGAAGCCCGTAGCGAAGGTGAGCGCCGCAGAGATCTCGCGGCTCGCCGGCGTCACTCGTGCCACGGTGAGCAATTGGCGTCGCCGCCACGACGACTTCCCTGACCCGGTCGCGGGCAACGAGTCACGGCCGCTGTTCGATCTGCACGCCGTGCGGGAATGGCTGGCTTCGCATAGCATCGACGCGACGCAGTCGCCGGAGGCCGAACTGCGCACACTGGTTCGATCGCATGCGACGCCGCAGGCTGTCACCAAGGTGATGGAGGTGTTGCGTCGTACCGAAGACGGTTGGTCCGCCTCCGGGGCCGACGATCGGAAATTGGCGACCGAGGTCGCCGCCGCCCTGCGGTCGGCCACCAGCACCGAGCAGGTGCGTACCGCGCTCGACATCCTGTCCGAACGCGCGATGGACGATGCCGCCTCGACCGGGGTCTATGTCACTCCGCCGGCGGTGGCATCGATGATGGCGGCGCTGCTTCGGTCGGCGACCACCCCCGTGGTGCGCAGCGTCCTCGACCCGGCGTGTGGCAGCGGTAACCTGCTGCTCGCGGCCGCCCAGTGCGGCGCCGAGGAACTGTACGGGCAGGATTCGGTGCCGGTGCAGGTGCAGCGCGCCCGGTTGCTGATCGAAGCCGAGACGGCTCTGGAGCCAGTGGTGCGGGCTGGGGACAGTCTGACCGCCGACGCATTCTCCGACCTCCGGGTCGATGCGGTGCTGTGCAATCCGCCCTATGGACAACGGGACTGGGGCTCGGGTGAGCTCGCCTTCGACACCCGCTGGGATTACGGGCTCCCGCCGCGCGGAGAACCGGAACTCGCGTGGGTGCAGCACGCCATCGCCCATCTGCGGCCCGGCGGTATCGCGGCGCTGCTGCTGCCGCCCGCGGTCGCAACCCGGACGTCCGGGCGCAAGATCCGGTCCAACCTGGTGCGTGCGGGTGCGCTGCGGGCCGTGATCGGTTTGACGCCGGGTGTCGCGCAGCCATGGCACGTCGGACTGCAGATATGGGTGGTGCGGCGACCGGAAGTCGGTGCGGCGGTACCGGACTCGATGCTGTTCGTCGACACCGCCGGCGGGGCGCGTCTGGACGGCGATCGTCTCGGACAGGATGCGGTGATCGCGCTGTGGCAGGCGTTCGACGAAGGCAGCTTCGACAGCGCAGCCGAGTCGGGGGTGTCGGCGGTGGTGCGGCTGGTCGATCTGCTGGACGAGGAGGTCGACCTTACTCCCGCCCGGTATGTGCGATCGGCGCTCGATTCGGGGGCGGTTTCCCAACAGGTCGGTGCGGCACTCGACAGTCTGGGCGCGGCGGCCGCGGACCTGGCCGACGTTCTCGCCGAGGTGCCGGGCTGGGCGGAGTCTCGCGGGAAGTCGTGGCGGTTCATCGGCATCGCGGACCTGGTCAACCATGGTCAGCTGCAATGGTTTCGGGCCGCACCACCCGGTTCGGAGCGACCGCCCGGCGATCGCCGCGTTCTGACCGCGCCGGATGTCGCGAACGGAACTCCGGCCTCGGGCGCGATGGATTCGGTGCCCGACGAACCGGTCGAGGTGTGCGAGGGCGACGTGCTCATGCCCGCGGTGCGCAGCGACCGCAGCGGTGGCCGCACCGCGCGCGTCGCTACCGCGGAGGATGCCGGTGCGGTCCTCGGCCCGCATGTGCACGCCCTTCGGGTGGACCGCAGCCGGCTCGATCCGTGGTTCCTCGCCGGATTCCTTACCGGCACCGAAAACGTCTCCGCCATACGAACATCCACGGTTCGCTTCGACCTGTCCCGGCTGCGCGTGCCGGTGCTGTCGCTGGAGGAACAGCGCCGATACGGGGCGCTGTTTCGGCAGCTGTTCCTGCTGCGCACCGTGGCGCACCGGGCCTCGGCAGCCGCCGACCACACTGCCGAGCTGATCACCACCGGACTCACGGCGGGCGCCCTCGTGCCGCAGGACGAGCACAGGAAGGACAAGTAGTGAGCGAGCGTTATGCCGAGCTGCGGTCCGCGCTGATCGAACAGCCCCTCGTGGATCCGCCGCTCCTCGAGCCCGGTCCGGTTGCGCACGACTCGATTTCGCTCGAGGATCTGGTGGCCGCCGAGGCGCTGCACGTCTACGAAGCGCCGCCGACCGTCGGTAGCGGGGACACTGCGATGTTGTCGGCCAAGGACGTGCGGCTGGGTCGGGCGGCGTCGCGGTGGGGTGACTCCGACGCGCCTGGCGCGGTGCTGGTGCGAGCCGGGGATGTCGCGGTCGTCATGGGCGCCGATCCGGCCGCACACGTCTGCACCGAGGACGGTGTGCTGCTCGGCTCCGGAATTCATCTGCTGCGCGGTAGCGCCACCATCATCGACCCGCAATTCCTGGCCGGGGTGCTGCGCGCCGCGATCGCCGACGGTCCGGTCGACCTGTATCGCGTGCAGATTCCGCGTGTTCCGCTCATAGACCAACGCCGGCTCGGCGCCGCCTTCCGGCAGCTGGCCGACGTGGACGTTGCATGGCGGCTGCGGCGTGCGGCGGTCGAGCAGGTCGTGCGTGCCGGGGTCAGGGGCCTGGCGGCGGGGGCGCTGCGACCGGCTACCGTCGACGAGTAGGTTGACGTGTCGGCAGTGGTGGACTCACGGAGGTGGCGGTGACACAACCGCGAATCGACGGAGGCCGGTACGAACTGGTCCGAGAGATCGGCGCCGGTGGGATGGGGCAGGTGTTCGAGGGCTACGACAGTCACCTCAAACGCCGGATCGCGGTGAAAATCACCCACCCGAACCTCGACCGGGACCCGAACTGGATTAGGCGTTTTCTGCGCGAAGCCGAATTCATGGCGCAGATCAGCCACCCCGGCATGCCCGCAATCCACGACGCCGGCATCTCACCAGGCCCGCCCGAACGGCCGTATCTGGTCATGGAATTCGTCGACGGCACCACCTTCGACGAACTCCTCGCCCGGCGCGGCCCGCTCCCGGTCGGGGTCGTGGCGACGCTGGGCGCGCAAGCCGCGGCAGTGCTGGTCGCGGCGCACCGCAACCGGATCTACCACCGCGATCTGAAACCGTCCAATCTCATGCTGTGTGCCGACGGAACGGTGAAGGTGCTCGACTTCGGCCTCGCCGTGACCACCGACACCGGCATGACCCGGTACACCAGCACCGGAAATACGCTCGGCACACCGGCCTTCATGGCACCCGAACAAGTCGAGGGGCGCACCGTGGTGCCGCAGACCGACCTGTACGCGCTCGGGCTGGTGCTGTACGAACTGCTCACCGGAGATCGTGTGATGACCGGGAGCTCGCCATATGTGGTGTGGCAGAACCAAGTTCACTTCACGCCGAACGAGATCCGCCGTGAACGTCCCGATGTTCCGGTCGATATGGCGCGGTTGATCATGAGTTCGATTGCGAAATCGCCGGACCGCCGGCCCGAAGACGCTGCCACCGTCCACGCCGTGTTGATGCGTTACACCGATGGTGTGGCGGAGCTCCCGGAAGTCAAGGACCCGTACGGACCGGCACGGATGTACGCCGCCGCAGCCAGCACGGCCGGTACGTCGCGCACCGCCGCGACCGTCGTCGCGCCGACGATCGTCACCGGCGAAACCGTGGTAGTACCCCCGCGTACCACCGATTTCAGCCGCTCCGATATCGAACGCGCCATCCACCGTGCCCGCGATCTCGCCGCCGAATCGCGCTTCACCCCCGCCATCGCGAACTTGAAAACCGTGGTGGAACAAGCTATTTCGCAACTCGGTCCGCGGGATGCCGATGTGGTGGAAGCCCGCCTCAACCTCGCCGCACTCCGATTCGACAGCAACGATTTCACCGGTGCCGCGGAACTGTTCCGCACCCTCATCGACGACCTCACCGCCGAACGCGGCCCATACGACGAACAGGTGATGCACTGTCAACGCCAACTCGCCACCTGCGATGTGCAAAACGGTGACATCACCGCGGCGCTGACCCGGTTGCGCCGGCTGCACAGTCAGATGGCGGTGCGGTATGGGGAGCAGGATCGGCGAGTGGTGGACCTGGTCGAACAGATCAAATTGATCGAGATGGGAGGGGAGCGGTGAGAATCTCGGACTCGCGACATCGTTTCGCATAGCGGATTCGCGCCTGGAACGATGTTTGCAGTGCTGAGATCTCCCGGTTCGGATCCTGCGTCGAAATGACCTGACGGGGAAGCTCGTTCAGGTGCGCCGACTGCCGGCGAAATACGCACGGGGCGTTACCATGTGCGCTGCAGCAGCTCTTTCGCGACCGCGATGCTCGATTGCCGTGCTTCCTCGGTGGACATCTGGGTGGTCCAGAAGAGGTGCCGTTGTTCGCCCCGGACGTAGACGTTCACCAGCAGATTGCCCTGCCACACGGCCAGTCGCATCAAGCTCTGATCGTTGCGGTCCGTGGTCACAGCGAATGTTGCTCCGTCGCCTAATCCCGGCACTGCGGTGTCCGTTCGCCGCCCCATGGCGTAGGGGGTCTGAGCTTGCCGGTCGAATTGTTCTCGCGCCGTGCCACCGGTCCGTGGAATGTCGAAGCGCTGCACACGAAATTCCAAGTGACGCGGGTCGATACCGTCTTCCCCGCGCACTTGTCCCCAGTTGCACGACAGGTTGAGGTCGCCGCCTTCGGGGAGGTGGGCGGCGCTCTGATCGGTGAGTTGTTCGAAATTGTGTGTGCGCGTTTGCGTGAGGACACCGGGATCGAGGCGGCATTGCATGGGTGCGGGTGTTGCGGTCGCGATTGTTCCGCTCGGCGAGTGCACGTGCCGATAGCGAACCGAGAGCACGACAACCACGGGGATGAGCAGCAGAACAACCACAATGGCGGCGAGACGGCGCGAAAAGCGTTGTGGTCGAGAATGCTTCGTCGTCGATGCTGTCGCCATGTCTCCTCGGCTGCTCATGACGGTCGGGGGAGCAAGCGCGGTCGACGTTCTGTGGCACACCCTGCGGATTCCCGTCGGGCCCCGGCATGTCCCCGACGTGTCCGTTCACGAATTGGTCGACCGTGATCCAGCTGGTGCTTCTCCAGGGTTGTAGACCTCCAGCCGGTGGCCGTCGTGTCCGATGATGAGCATCTGATGCCCCTCCTTGCCGCTGGTGGTCTGGAACGGGACGGGTCGGCCCCGATGTGTACTGGATCTGCTCTGGGGGACGTATTTCGCGGGGCAGAACGGTCTATGCCTCCCCAGGCACCGACCCGCGAGATTCGAACGCCGCTACGAATCGCGGGTGTGCCCTGATCCGTACTGATTCGAGATCGGCAATGGGCCGGAACAGCACGAACGTCGTGGAGCGGCGGTAGAGCAGGTATGCGGCGATCAACCCGAACAGCCCCCATCCCGGGAAGACGGCCAACACAAGCGGTACGGGAAGGTGGTCGGAGGTCGTTGTTTGGGTGGCTGCGAGGATGACGAGAATTGCGGCGAGGCCCAGAAGGACGATCGCGTGTGCGGTGTATTGGCAAAACCTGCTCGTGCGTTCGCATTTCGCGCAGATCGGCCACGTTCCCTCGAGGATGGTGGATGGTGGGTTGACCTCGAACCATCTGAATGTGGCGACGCGGTAGAAGCCTCGCAGCAGGAATCGGACTTCGTACGAAGGGGTTCGCTGTATCCATTGTTGTTCTGTAGAACGCCGGACAGTCTTCGGGCGGAAGTCGAAGTCCTTGTTGCGCTGTTCGATCGCCGTCTCGCCGTGGCGGGTACATACGTCGGGTAGCTCGTCGGCCAGTTGCAGGACGAAGGTTTCCTGCGGATCGAAATCGGGGTCTTCCGCGAAGTCCTCGCGGAGGCGAATTCGCACTGCCATATCGGTTTGCGCGCCCGAGCGGGGGTTCACTCCAGCCATCCTCGGTTGCGTCGCTGTTGGAAGTAGAGATCGTCCTCATCCGGTTCATCGGGGGTATACAGCTGCTCGCGATTCGGTTTTCTCGTTTGTGGGATCACCGGGCTGCCAGTATCTTTCGCGGAAGTCGAGGGAGTCGGCGGCACATTGCTCGGAGGCGGGGTGGGCGCGGACTCGTGCTGATCGCCTCGCAGACGTTCGAGTTCTTGTTCGCCTGCTTGGGCCAGAGCCTGACGCTGGTCTTCCGGCATCGTCAGGGCGCGGTTCAGCTGGCCGGCGGGTACGGAGTCCATGATTCCCGCGAATGCGTCGGAAGTACCGAAGTCTCGCATGCTGCGGCGGCCGTTCAGTACATCGTCGAGTTGCTTTCGCAGATCGGGGTCGGTTACGGCGGACTTGATCGTTTCCAGGGAACGGCGCAGTTGGCGGGACACTGCGATGTCGCCGTGTGCCACGTCGAAGCTGACTTCGGAGCGATCTTCCATTCGATCAAACCCCCGGGTGGTCGTAGGTCGAATTCGGCAGTGCGGGAAGGTTTTCCGGGGTCGTCTGGCTCGACAGTGCGTTCAGCAACCCGATCATCCCGTATATCGCCTTGTACGCGGTGGTGACGAGTTTGATGAGTTCGCCCACCTTCGCCACGATTTGGACCAGGTAGGCCGCGGACACCGCGGCTTGGGCAGCTGCGGCGGGAGCGCCGACCAGACTGGAAGCGAGCACCGCCTCCGCCGCTTGCGACGCGAGCCAGAGCAGGGCCAAATCGGAGATGTCCTGTAGAAAGTCCCCGACTCGGCGGCCCAGTTCCCGCATGCCGGTGCTGATATTCGTCAGCTGCCGTTCGATCTCTTCGAGCGGGCGAACTTGGAACTCGACGCAGGCAGCGAGATGCGTGAAATAGGTCTGCGAGCTGTCGGCGGCGTGACCGTGCCAGGTGGCGCCTGCGGTCTGTAGCCACTGAGTGTTGATCGACTCCGCATACGCCGAATTGAAGCGGCTCAGGTTGCCCGCGGCTCCGGCGGCCTTCGCGACCGCCTCCCAGTCGCCGTTGACCTTCTCTCCTGCCCAGCCGTAAATGTCGAAGCCGACGAGGGTTTTGATCGTGGTCGAGATGTAGTAGGCGGGGGAGACGAAATTTCCCCCGGCGATGAACGACACCAGGCCCGGCATCGGGTCCTCGGCCTGAGGGTCGACGAGCTTCTCTTCGGGACGGGTCATCGCGCATTCCCCGGATATGTCTCGTCGAGCTGCCGAGCGTGCTCGTAGTCGGTCGTTCGGTAGAGCTGGGCGGCTTTGGCGAGTTCGGTCGCCGAGCCGTCGGCCAGCGTCTGGAGGTGCTTGTAGTTGTCCTCGAGATTTTGCCGGATATGCTCGACGATCCCCTTGACCTCGACGAATATGCCGGTGTGGGCATCCGAGAGGTTGAACCACTTCGTCGCGTGGCTGCCTGCTGCGCCGGCTTGGCCCGCGAGATCACGCATCGCGCCGCTGAACTTGTCCACATCGTCGGGTACGACTTGGAAGTCGGTCATCGCGCTCCTTGCGTGCGGGGTTGAACACTTCTGATCTGTTGGACGGACGATGCCCGCGGTCGGTTCCGGTCAACTTCCACCGGCGCGCTCTCTGCCCAGGGCGGCAGACGTGAACGCCGACGGTCTCGACGAGTCTTCCGCGGTTCGCGAACGTTCGCATCGATCGTCTGCCGCCGACGTGGATTCGGCTGGCTTCGATGAAGTTTCGCGGGACGAGGCGGGAGTTGCTCGTCGGAACGTTGCTGAACGAGGCCGCTCGCATCCGTCGCGGCCGAGATGGGTAACTCGGGCTTGCGCCTCCAGCGCCGCACGCGGTATCCACCAGCATCACGCACGACCGTCACCAACCGCCAGCTCTCCCAGATCTTGCCGCGATGGCCGAGGGCGGTGGGTGTCATGAACCCAGGACCGTGTCCTCCTCGCGCGCATCGTAAGTCTCGCGCGCAGATTCGATGGCCGGCATATGGTCGGCTGCCCACGCCAGCAGTACGTCGACAGGATGGCGCAGGGTTTTGCCGAGGGGGGTGATTCGATATTCGATCGCGACCGGGCGGGTGGTGACGACTACGCGTTCGATCACGCCGTTGCGCTCGAGTCTGCGCAAGGTCGCGGTGAGCGACTTCTGGGTGACCGCGGGAATGGCGCGGCGTAGTTCGTTGAAGCGGCACGGGCGTTCGCAGAGTTCGTTGAGGACGCTGAGCGACCACTTGTCGAGCACTTGATCGAGTAGGTCACGGTGCGCTGTCTCGATGCGGATTTCACCGTTGGTATCCATGCTGAAACCTGGTTTCGTTGAAGTGTCCTTCATCAACTAAGTATCTTAGCGATACTTCGAAACGAAAGGTCCAGAGCATGACTGTCAAGCACTTCACGCCCGAGGGAATGTTGCAGCCGACCCCCTACCATCACGTGGCTGTAGGCACCGGATCGCGCCAGGTGCACGTCAGCGGGCAGGTCGCACATTTCGCGGACGGCACTCCGGTTGTGCCGGGCGATCTCGCCGGCCAGGTCGCCCAGGCACTGCGCAACACTGCTCGCGGATTGGCCGGTGCGGGTGCGTCTTTCGCGGATGTGCTGCGCCTGACGTTCTACGTCACCAGGTGGAGCCCGGAGCAGATCGACGACTTCATGGCCGGCGTGGAGGCGGTCGCCGCGGAGATCGGACTGCCGATTCCGATGCCTCCGGCGTCACTGATCGGTGTCGACTACCTTTTCGAGCCGGATGTGCGGGTGGAGGTCGAGGCGACCGCGGTGCTCGACTGACCGGCAGGAATATCGGCTAGCAATTTCATGATTTCTCAATGCATATCGCCGAGATGGGCGGTTACCCGCCCGCACGACCCGGTTTCACTGCCCTCGCCACGGTGCACGCGGGACTGGGTATGTGCTCCCGGCCCAACTGCCCTGGGCCGGGAGCACCTGCCTGTCGAAGCTGTCGTGAATGATTCGGCTGCCGGTATGCCCCATGGCGGCAACCGCACGGGCAGCCTCGTCTCACGCTAGCCGCCCCGTCAGCGAGGCGGCCGAAAAGACTAGAGACGCAAGCTCTCCGCGCCGGTGTGATTGCGGCGCGAACCCTGTTTGGCAGTCCGAATCCCGGGAATACGGGCGCAATGGGAACCGCCGTCAAGTATGTGATCGGCCTCGTCGAATCGACGGGGACCGCTCGGGCAGCCGACTTCGACATCGAGGGCATCGTCGACAATCTGCATGCCTTGGTCGACGACTGGGACTTCAGCATCATCGACCGCCCTTTGTTCTGGGGCGTCATCGCCAGCTACCAGCGGTGATAACGGTTTCCTGAGGCCCGCGTGGCCCGGGTGACGCGCTCTCCGACGAGCAGCGACGTGCCGGACGCTGTGCAATCGGCGAGACATACGCGGTCGTACCCCACTTCCGCCGCCACTCGCCGCGTTGCGGGGGTCCCAGCGCCGATCGGGCTATGGCTCGTTGTGGGCAAGGTCGGCGGCGGTGTCCGCAAATAGCCGCACAACGTAGTCGATGACTGCGGAGGTGGCGCTCGCACACTCGCCGTGGATTCGAGCGGTGGTGGTCGAACTCGTTTACCCAATACTGTGCCGCCTTCGTGTTGGGTCGTTGCGCGGTAAGTCGGCCGGTCGCTCGGTTCGAGGCTTCAGCTGGATTACCTGCCTGCGGTGACGCTCGATATCACCCCACAGTCCGATGCCATGCCATACCTGGGGGTGAGTTGAAACGAGAAGCCGGCCAATAGCTTCGGTGTATCGACACGTCACCCCGCCCCACCGCGCGATGCACCGGATCCCGATCGACATCGGTCGGGATCCCGAGCGGGCGAGGTGTCGTCCGCGCCTCAGCTCCCAGGAAGAACCATGACGACACCGGCTTTGGTCCCACTGCCCTCCCCGAGATCATCGCGGCGTACCGACGGTGATTACGCCCGCCTGTTACGTCGAATCTCCGACGCGGGCTTGATGAATCGACGTCCCGTCTACTACGCCATCCGGCTCGGCCTCGTCGGGATTGCGTTCGTAGCCGGCTGGGTGGCCCTCGTGCTCGTCGGCGACTCGTGGTGGACGCTTCTGGTCGCGGCGTTCATGGCCGTGACCTTCGCTCAGGTCGCGCTCGTCATGCATGACGTCGCCCACCGTCAGGTGTTCCGGCTCCGTCGCCGGTCCGAGATCATGGGTCGGGTCGTCGGCAATGCCGGGATCGGACTGGCGTACGGGTGGTGGCAGGACAAGCACACGCGGCATCACGCAAATCCGAATCACGAGGAGCTGGATCCTGATGTCGCGCCGGACATTCTGGTGTGGTCGCAACGGCAGGCGCGGGCCAGTCGTGGGTTGCCTCGGCTGATCGGGCGGGCGCAGGCGTTCCTGTTCTTCCCGCTGCTGATGTTGGAGGGGCTGAATTTGCATGTGGCCGGGGTGCGGGCGCTCCGGAACCGGGCGGTCAAGCACCGTGTAGTGGAGGGCGTGCTGCTGTTCGGGCATTTCGCCGGCTATCTGGGAGCACTGTTCGCAATTCTGCCTGCCGACAAGGCTTTTGCGTTTTTCGTTGTGCACCAAGCGCTGTTCGGGCTCTACATGGGGTGCATCTTCGCGCCGAATCACAAGGGTATGCCGACCTTCACGGGAGACGACCGGCCCGACTACTTGCGCCGGCAGGTGTTGACCTCGCGCAATGTGCGCGGCGGCGTGCTGACCGATATCGCTCTCGGTGGGCTGAACTATCAGATCGAGCACCACTTGTTCCCCAGCATGCCGACTCCGAATCTGCGGTACGCCCAGGTGATCGTCCGCGATTACTGTGCCGAGATCGGCGTGCCGTATCACGAGACCGGGCTGGTCACCTCGTACTGCGAGGCGCTGAGGCATCTGCATGACGTCGGTGTGCCATTGCGCAGCGGAGGTTCGCACCAGGCGCAGGATGTGCCAAACGAGGGGCCGGCAGCGGGACGCTAGGCCGGCTCGATTCGAACGCCCATCGCTCTTCGCGCCCGACCCTCGCGTGACCGCGTTACGCACCCACAGCATTGCGCTTGGCGGCACTGCATCAGGCGCCCGCAGCATCGCCCGTGCAGCTGGTGGCACCGCGCCACGCGCCCGTCACCGCCAGACGCGGCGTCCCCGCGTCACGCCCCGCGGCACCGCGCCGGACCGTGGGGCACCGCGCCAGACCGTGCGGCACCGCGCTAGACCGTGCGGCACCGCGCTAGACCGTGCGGCACCGCGCTACACCCGCGGCACCGCGCTACATCCCGTCAACCCTGCGCCACCGCGCTACGTCCGCGAGGCCGTGCCGCGCACGAAGAAGTGCTCGTGCCCTTAATCCACAGCATCCAGCATCGACCGGCGTGCGGGGATGTGTACTGATCGTGCAAACCTCGCCGAATTTTGCAGTTTTCTCGCATTCCCGTCGAGGTTTGCACGAAAAATTCGGCCCCGACGTCCAGTCGACATCGCGCGACGCGAGTTGCAGCCCAACTTCGTGAAGTCGCCACCATTCGCGCTACTCAGCGGGCGCACAATGGGCCGTGCGAGGATCGGAGCACTCAACCACGGGAGATGTGATGACCACACTGGAACAGGCGGTGGAGCTCGGTCGCGCCGAGAAGGGGCTCGCCGTCGTCTCCACTCTCAGATCCGACGAGACCATCCAATCCACGCTGGTCAATGTCGGGCTGCTGGCTCATCCTTCGACGGGTGAGCCGGTTCTGGGTTTCGTTACCTACGGCAAGGTCAAGCTCGCGAATCTTCGCGCTCGCCCGCAGGTGAGCGCCACTTTCCGGCAAGGCTGGGCATGGGCGACAGTGGAGGGGCGCGCCCAGATCGTGGGTCCCGACGATCCGCAGCCGTGGATCGACGCCGAGGGATTGCGTCGGCTTCTGCGTGATGTGTTCACGGCCGCCGGCGGTGAGCACGACGACTGGGACGAGTACGACCGCGTGATGGCGGCGGAGCGCCGTGCGGCGGTCCTGGTCGAACCGACTCGGGTGTACAGCAACGGCGGCTAGTTTCGACGAAAGGGATTGGGCCATGCGGATATTGAGGACGCCCGACGAACGCTTCACGGGGCTGCCCGACTTTCCGTTCGAACCGCATTACGTCGAGGTGCCCGCGGGTGACGGGACCACGCTGCGGATGCACTACCTGGACGAGGGCCCGCCCGACGGTGAGGTCGTGTTGCTGCTGCATGGTGAACCGTCGTGGTCGTACCTGTATCGGCGGATGATCCCGGTGCTGGTGGCGGGTGGCCTGCGCGCGATCGCGATCGACCTCGTCGGCTTCGGCCGCAGCGACAAGCCGGCGGACCGTGGGGACTACACCTATCAAGCACACGTCGACTGGACCTGGGCGGCGATCGAAGCCATCGGCCTCGACCGTATCACCCTCGTATGCCAGGACTGGGGTGGATTGATCGGGCTACGTCTGGTCGGAGAACATCCCGATCGCTTCGCGCGCGTTGTCGCCGCGAATACATTCCTGCCGACCGGTGATCGCCATCCCGGCGACGCGTTCCTCGCATGGCAGCGCTTCAGCCAGGACACACCCGACTTCCGAGCGGGGAAGATCGTCAACGGCGCGTGCCTGACCGATCTCTCTCCCGAGGTGATCGCTGCCTACGACGCTCCCTTCCCCGACGACACCTACAAGCAGGGCGCGCGCCAGTTCCCGCTCCTGGTTCCGACCAGTCCCGAGGATCCTGCCGCCCCCGCGAACCGGGCCGCGTGGGCAGTCCTGGAGACGTTCGAGCGGCCGTTCCTGTGTGCCTTCTCGGACTCGGATCCGATCACGCGCGGCGGGGACAAGGTGCTGTCGTCGAAAATCCCTGGCGCCGCAGCGCATTCACCGGTGACCATCACCTCGGCCGGGCATTTCCTCCAGGAGGACAAGGGCGAAGAACTCGCTGCAGTGGTCGTCGACTTCGTCCACGCGACGCCGTTGGACCAGTCGCTCGCCTGAGGCGACTGGATTGGCAGCGTGCCCGACTCGACCGCTGCGGCTGTCCCCTTGCCATCGATGGTCGCGGTCGGGCACTGCCTAAGCGATCCGCAGCGCGGGCTGGGCCAATTCCGGATCCGGGTCGTAGAGCGGATCGATCAACCGGGCCACGTCCCACCAAATCCGGACGGTGTCCGAGCCGGTATCGCGGTCGTGCGGGCCGCGAACGCTCCGGGAAAAGACAAGTTTCCTTGACATTGGATGTCAAACATCCTTAACATTGGTTTCGTGGTCGGCGATCAGCAGGAGCATCCGGTACGCAAGCGACGGCGCGAGTGCCGGATGACCCAGGCGCAATTGGCGACGACCGTCGGCGTCAGCCGGCAGACCGTGATCTCGATCGAACAAGGCGACTACGCGCCGAGTGTCTATCTCGCGCTGCGGATCGCCCGTGCGCTGGGAACGACGGTGGAAGACATTTTCTGGACCGAGGATCTGGAGGGGACATGGCCAAAACCACTGCATTCGAAGACATCTTCCTAGCGCCCGACGAACCGGCCTGGGGCGACGAGCGCGCCCGCGAGGAGTTCTACCGAGGCTCGACCATCGCGCTGTGCGCCACGATCTACGGCTGTTACGCCATCGCCATCGTCGCCGCAGCGTTGGATGCCAAGTGGGTATCGCTGCTGATCTTCGTGCTGCCCAGTCTCACATCACTTCTGCTCCTGCGCTATTGCGCGCGGCGCGGCATCGATATGCAGACCGTGCTGAAAGGCTTCCCGCCGCGGCGTAAACGGATCGCGTATGCCACGACGTATCCGCTGATCGCCGCGTGGGTGATCGTCTTCCTGTGGCGCACCCTGCCATCGGATTCGTTGCCGCAGAGTCTGTTAGGCGCGGTGGTCGGCGGTGCGGTCGGAGCGGCTGTCGCCGGAACGATCGCAAAGCTCGTTCGGCGCCGCTCTGCAGCGCAGCAACTTCCCGAGGACGACAGCTTCGACTAGCGATACGTGTGAAGCTTCCGCTCTCACCGTGGAAGATGATGTGCCGCAGCGCGATAACGTCCCGGGGGAGTGCTGTACTCGCGCTTGAAGGCCTTGGCGAAGGCGAATTCGGAGGTGTAGCCGACTCGCTGGGCCACAGTGTGCAACGGGGTGTCGTCGGAGCGGAGCAAGCGGCCGGCGAGAGTCATGCGCCACCAGGTCAGATAGGCCAGTGGGGATCGGCCGACCGTGGCGGTGAAGCGGCGGGAGAAGGCGGCGCGTGACAGGCCGCCGAGGGTGCCTAGTTCCTCTACGGTCCACGGCTTTTCGGGGCTGGTATGGATGGCGCGGAGGGCGGTGGCGACGGGGCGATCGGCCAATGCGGCGGCCCAGCCGTTACGCGGGGTCCCGTCGTCCTCGGTGTCCAACCACCAGGCGCGCAGGATGTAGAGCAGCAGGGTGTCGAGCAGGGACGTGATGATCGCGTCCGAACCGGGCTGGGACTCCTCGAGTTCGGTGCCGAGTAGTTCGACCGCCGCTCGCAGGGAGCGGTGCGCTCCGACTCGTGGGCGCAGATGGACGACATCGGGGAGGTCGGTGAGCAGGGGGTGAGCGCGTCGACGGTCGAGTTGGTATGCGCCGCAGAGCAGTAACGTACTGGGCGCCTCGGGTTGGTGGGGTTCCGTCGCGGGTGGTGGCCACGATCCGTCGGGCAGTGGGTTCACCACGCGCAAAGGTACGGACGGATCGCTGGCCAAGGCGTGGCCGCGGCCGTGCGGCAGGAAGACGATATCGCCGGGGCCGAGCGGAGTGGGTTCGCGATTCTCGACGATCAACCATGCCGAACCTTGCAACACGACATGGAATCCCGTGCCGTCGGACGCGGGGAAGCGCATTCCCCACGGAGCCGACTTGTGCTGGCGCGAGGAGTGCGGGCGGCCGGTTCGCATCGTCGCGACGGCATCGCTGAGTACGTCCAAACCCATATCCGCATGGTAGCCGCGAACGGCGCAGCGAGACGAACGGACATTTGCGCGAGACTTCCACGCATAGATCATCTCCCCGACGGTACATATCGTCGATGGCATGACAACCGACGCGATTTCCGCACGCACCGTCGTCTTCCACGAACTCGGTGACCCCGAGGTATTGACCATCGAGAATCTCGACCTGCCCGCTCCCGGACCGAAGGAGGTACTCATCCGCATCGAAGCACTCGGACTCAACCGAGCGGAGGCCTTGTTCAGGGCCGGCACCTACTACTATCTGCCGACGCTTCCGGGATCCCGGCTCGGCTACGAATCCTCCGGGGTGATCGAGGCGGTGGGCGCCAATGTCACCGAATTCGCTGTGGGGGACAAGGTTTCGACGGGCCCGAATATCGAGATGAGCTCGGCGGGGGTCTACGCCGAGCGGGTCGTGCTGCCGGTGGAGTCCGTGGTGCCGCGCCCGGAAGGCCTCGACGCGGTGACCGGCGCGGCCACCTGGCTGACCTACTCCACCGCATACGGTGGACTGATCGAAACCGGTGGGCTGCGTCCCGGTGACCATGTACTGATCACCGCGGCGTCCAGCGGTGTCGGTATCGCCGCGCTGCAAACCGCTGCCCGCATCGGCGCTATCCCCATCGCGGTCACCCGCACCGGCGAGAAGAGTCGATACCTCCTCGACAACGGGGCGGCGCACGTCATCGCCTCGGGCGATACCGACGTCGTGGCCGAGACCCGCCGCATCACCGACGGCGTCGGCGCGCAGGTGATCTTCGACGCCGTCGGCGGACCGGGCCTGGCCGAATTGAGCACGGCCGCAGCGCATAACGGCACCGTCGTCGTCTACGGTTGGCTCGACCAGCGCCCGATGGCGATGCCCATGAACTGGCCGCTGCGAATTCTCGGGTACGCGAACATGGAGCTGTCGGTCACCGCCGACGGTCGCCGCCGGATCAACCACTGGATCGCCTCCGGCATCCGCGATGGTGTCTTCCGGCCGCACGTGGGGGCGGTCTTCGACGGTCTCGACAGCATCCGCGACGCCCACCGTCTGATGGAATCCAGCACCCACACCGGCAAGATCGTCGTCAAACTCTGAACGTGGGCCATGACGCACAAGTGGAGCCGTCGCTGGTCGCCGGCGAGGGTGACGTCCGGCTCGCCGCCATCGTCGTGGATGGTCGAGCAGTTCCTGGTGCTGGTTCCGGCATCCGGGGTGCCGCGCTCGGGGTTTTCCTGCGAAAGCAAGGCGTCGTCGAGCGATGAATCGCGGGAGGATCGGCGGCGTGGCTCGAAGAGCTCCGGACGTAGGTCTGCCCATGCTGCGTCGCGAAACCAAGCGCTGTAGCAGTGGATTGGTGAAAGGTGCCGATTGCCGCTGCGGAGTAGCCTCGACGCGGGGTGGGCAGGTGAAAGGCGATATGTATGTCCAGTGGGAACATGTTCAGCGTCTATGGGCGGATGAAGGCTCAGCCCGGCTGGCGTGACGAACTGATCGCTGTGCTCCTCGCCGGATTTCGCGCCGGCGGAGACGAGAGCGGCCTGCTCCACTACAGCATCAACATCGCATTCGACGACCCGGACACGATCTGGCTGACGCAGCTGTGGCGCGATAAGGACGCACACGACGTCACCACCCGTTCCGAACCGGTGGCGGCGGTCTCTCGCCAGGTTCCGCCGCTCCTGGCCCAGCAGCCCGAAGGCGGTTACGGCCACACCGTCCATGTCGGCGGTCGAATCACCGAAGGCTGAGCGGGTCGCGCGACTGGCCGTCCCAGACCGCGAGTGGCCGAATCGCCCCGGCCGCAAAGGCTGGAACAGCACGACGGTCATCGCTCCGCCGATAGAGAAGCGCGGCGAGGGTAAGACGGAACGGCACCCCGGCGGCTACCCCATGACCGCCAGATGGGTGACCGATGGAACTGACGGAGCCGGAGGCGCGTCGGCTGAACCGCTTAGGCCCGGATCGCCGTAGTCACCGTGTACCCCTTCGGATCTCGCCACGACCGGCCCGGGTTGGCTGCGAACCAGCCGCGCAATTCGGATTCCACCTCGGCACGGATCTCGGAGTATTCGGGCGCGGCCGGTGTGACGCCCGAGAACGCGAACAGCGATTCCGCGAACCGAATCGCGGGTTCGGGTTCCGGGATGACCAGTGCGTTGTCGGACGATCGGACTTCGGCGTTGCCGAAGACATCCCGCATCATGGCGGGCACGGTGTCGGAGTTGACGGTGTGGTTCATCATGTCCGGCGGCTCTCGGAACCCGTAGCGGCCGGCGACGGCCGTGACGAGGTCGCGGGTCCGTGCGCACGCTCTCGCATGGTTGACGACGACACATACCGTGCCGCCGGGACGGACCACTCGTCGGAACTCCCGGAGAGCGGCGACCGGGTCGTCGAGGTGGTAGAGCATGTGCCTGGCCGTCAGGCAATCCCACGCTCCGTCGGGAGCCGGTATCTGCTGTGCCGTCGCGCGGACACCGGCCCCACCCGGCACCCGGGCCGCCGCAGCCGCGGCCGACGGTGAGGCATCGAGACCGCACAATCGCCCGGCATGGCCGCGCTCGGCGAGGAGGGTAATGAATCCTCCGGTACCGCAACCGATATCGATCAGATGCTCGGATCCCGAGAGTCGCAATGCATCGAACACCGAGGCGTTCACGTCGTCGTCGACCTCGGAATAGAGCTGGTGCGTCCGGATGCGGATCCGAAGAGCATCCAGGTTCGCGTACTCGGAGATGAGCGACGGAGTTGTCATCGGTGCCCTTCCGGATCGGTGCCTCGCCCTGAAACCACTCTGCCGCAGAGGCACGCGGGGCGCTCGACGTTCGGTGAACAGGAATCCGACAGCGCCGCACCGGTTGCCGATGCCGGGCCCTCGCAGGGTGACCGCGGTCCGGGGGACAGGCCGTGGTGACGAGTGGGCTGAGTTCTGCCGGGACGTCGACGCTCATCCTCTGTCGCCGATCCGATCCCGAATGCCCCACGACACCGACCCGACTGAGGAATAATCGTCGAAGTCGTTGCGTGACAAAACATGTGAATGACGGGGGTGGCTGGTGAACGACTATCTGTCTCTGCTTCCATCGACCTTGCAGTGGATTTCCAGGCAACTCGATTCGGTGTCGCCGATACCGTGGCCGCTGTGGATCGGCGGGTTGTTTCCGGTCTACGTAGCTGTCGTGTCGGTGCTGCTCTGGTTTCTGCGTGGGTCGGTGTGGCCGGTTCAATGCGCTTATCCGCGCACGAGCAAGGGGCGACCGTGCCGCAATTGGGTGCCCGGCGAGTGGATGCGCTGTCGCCACCACAATCGCCGTGTCACATATCGGTACGGGCACCAGGTGGTGAAACTGCAACGCTGGCAGACGCTTACCAGGGGCAACAAGATCGTGGATAGGCCGGAGATCGGTGTGGGAGCGCTGAGGCTGCGCCCGGCCGATGCCACCTTGCTGTACGAGAGGGGTTACGCCAGACCGCCTTTGGCTGTGGTGCGGTTGCTGCCGGACAAGGTCGAGGCGGTGCTGCGGCGGGTGAAGGAGGCACGCTTGAGGAATCCGGCGCCGCCCGCGGACGATGCGGACTCCGGCCGCACACCCTACGAACCGATCGCGACGGAACGGCGGACCGATATCGCGAGAGGGCTGAACCAGGTTGTCCGAGCGACCCAGTTCGCGACGATCGCCTTCTGCGTCGCCATCGTTTTCACGATCATCGCGATATTGCTCCGCGACACCGCTCAGACCGTCCTCCAGTATGTGGCGACACTGGGATTCGTATTGGCTTGGGCGGCAACGAGTGCGGGAGTCTACGGGCGCAGCGAGACGTGGCTCAAGGGCGCATGCCTGAAATCACTGAAATGGTGGGCGGGCATTTTCGTGCCGGTGGGTCTGCTCAATCTCGCCTTCACGGTCATGAACAAATCTCCCGCATAACGCCGGATGCTCTCGGCCCGGCCCATCGTGACGAGTTCTGTGAGGGCCACGGGAACCCGGCGCAACCGCGATCGTTCGCCGACGAACCCTGTCAAGCGCGGTCGTGGAGGGTGATGTGGTAGCCGTCGGGGTCGGCGAAGGTGAAGGTTCGGCCGAAGGGGCCGTCGATCGGTGCGGAGACGATGGGGTGACCGTCGGCGGCCAGAGCGTCGTGGATGGTTTGGACATCTGTGGCGTGGAGCCAGATCGCGGTGCCGATTCCGGGTTGGGCCGCGGACGCGAGATCGGTGCCGGGGACGATGTCGCGGAGTGCGAACGCGATCGGCTTCGTCTCGAAGACGACGGCGTGCGGTGGGCCGGCCGGTGAACGGACGAGGCCGAGGTACTGCTCGTAGAACGCCTGTGCAGCGGCGAGGTCGCGGGTTTGAAGTGAGATGAAGTCGGGGCCGGTGACGGACATGAGGATGCTCCTTAGGTTGTGTCAGGTTTCTGACACGGACAACGCTATGTCAGAATGCTGACATGAGTCAAGACGGCGCCGGCGTCGACCTCGAGACGTCACTGGGCTACCTGCTGAAAGAGGCTTCGAGCGTCCTTCGCGTCGCCATGGAGGAGGTATTGCGGCCGCTCGGGATGAGCGTGACCCACTACTCCTGCCTCGAGCTGCTGGCTCAACGACCCGGCTTGTCGAACTCGGAACTGGCGCGGGGTGCGTTCGTGACACGGCAGTCGATGAACGTGCTGCTCCAAGCCCTGGAACGAGACGGCTACGTGACCAGGCCCGCGGAGGCGCCGGTCGGAAAGGTGCTCCCCACGCGGCTCACGGCTCGCGGACGACGGAGCCTCGAGAAGGCGAGCGCGGCGGTCCGGTCCGTCGAAGACAGAATGCTGGCCGGCCTGACCGAGAGCGAGCGGGCGACCGCGTTGCGGATCCTTCGGAGCATGATCCGCTCCCTGCGCGAGGGCAACGACGACGCATAACTCGTTACCTTCGCTGTAACGTGACTGAAGTCGCTCATTCGTGGTAGCCGGAACATATGGCCACGCACGTGAACGAAAGGGAACGGAAGTACCAGTTGCCGATCACGGGTGGGGTGCCGCTCGATGATGTGCCCGGTATGACTCTCGACCCGCTGACCGACGAACAGGTGCTCGACGCTGTTTACCATGACACCGCGGATCTGCGGTTGGCGCACAAGGGAATTACGCTTCGGCGCCGGACCGGTGGGGACGACGCGGGGTGGCATCTGAAATTGCCGCTGGGGGAGGACACCCGCGAGGAAATCCAGGTCCCGCTGGGGCGCGGGGGCAAATCGGCGCCGGAGGAACTGACCGACATGCTGACGGGCATCACCAGGGGCCAACCGCTCGCGCCGGTCGCGCATATCCGGACGAAGCGGCGGAAATGGCGGCTGCTGGACGAGGCGGGCCGAGTCGCGGCCGAGGTCGTCGCGGACAGCGTGTCCGGTCAGACGCTCGGTGAGTCGTCCTCGGTGATGTCGTGGGAGGAGATCGAGGTCGAGTTGGCCGGCGGTGGTCCGGATGTGTTCGACAGCGTCGAGAAGAGATTGGGCAAGCCGTCGGATGCGCCGCCGAAGGCGCTGCGCGTCCTCGGTGTCCGTACCGAGCGGCGTCCGCCCGAGCCGGGCGTGCAGGGTTATATGCGCGAGCAGGCGGACAAGATGATCGAGCAGGACGTCCTGATCCGGCGCCGCGCCCCCGACTCGATACATCAGATGCGGGTGGCGGGCCGCCGGTTGCGCAGCATCCTGCAGGCCTTCAAGGGATCGCGAGAGCTGCGCAACGAGCTGAAGTGGCTCTCCGGGGTGCTCGGAGACATGCGGGACCTCGAGGTTCTGCACGACCACCTCGTCGCGGAAGTCAGGGCCTTACCGGACGAACTGGTGATCGGCGAGGTCCGCCGGCGGCTGACCGAGTCATTCGTCCCGCGCCGGTCGGCGGCCCGCGCCGACGTGCTCGAGGCACTGAACAGCGAACGGTATTTCGCGCTGCTGGACTGCGTCGAAACCAGCCACCGACTGCCGCTGAAGCGCACGGAGGCCAAAGCGCTGCGCAAGACGCGCCGCCGTGTCGACCGCGCCTTCGACAACATCGGCCGGCTCGGTACCGATCGCGGCCTGCACGAGGTGCGGAAGGCGGCGAAACGTACCCGCTACGCGGCCGAGGCGACCGGCAAGAAGAAGCTGGCCCGCCGCATGAAGAGGTTGCAGAAATCCCTCGGCGTCCACCAGGACGCGGTCGTCGCCCGCGCCGAGGTACGCACCCTCGGCGTCCAGGCGCACCTGGCGGGGGAGAACGCTTTCACCTACGGCTTGCTGTACGGCAGGGAGGTACAGCGCGCCGAGAAGGTGCGGCAATCGCTGCGGCTCGGAGAGCGATAGGCGACCCTACCCGCCGTCGGGTTGCGCGAAGCGGGCGATGGCGCGGGCGATCGCGTCGCTCATGGCAGGACTACCGGTGTGGCCGGAGTCGTCGATGACGTGCAGGCGAGCGTCCGGCCACACCTTCGCGAGTTCCCAGGCGGTTTCCAGCGGCGCGCTGAGGTCGAGGCGGCCGTGGATCAGGTCGCCCGGGATCCCCGCCAACCGCCCGGCCTCGCGGAGCAGCACACCTTCGTCGAGCCACGCCGCGTGCGCGAAGTAGTGCGTGCAGATGCGGACGAAGGTGAGCATCGCGGTGTCCGGCTTCGCGCTGTATTGCCCTGGGCGGCCGAGTGATTCGTGTGCGATCACCGCGTCCTCCCAGCGGCACCACTCGATCGCGGCCTCGCGGCGCACCGCCGGGTCCGGGTGTTCCAGGAGTTGCCGGTAGCCCTCGACCAGGTCCCCATCGCCGGGCAGGCCGGCCCGGAATCGCTCCCATTCGGCGGGCAGCAGCGGTGCGACACCCCGGTACAGCCAGTCGATTTCGCGGCGACGGGTCGTGGTGACGCCGACCAGCACGATCCCGGTGACACGCTCCGGATACCGCTCGGCGTAGGCGAGGATGAGCGTCGAACCCCAGGAGCCGCCGTACATCAGCCAGCGGTCGATGCCGAGATGGGTGCGCAGCCGCTCCATATCCGCGATCAGGTGCTCGGTGGTGTTCACGGCCATGTCGGTGTCCGGGGCGGCGGCGCTCGGAAGGCTTCGGCCGCACCCGCGCTGATCGAACTGGACGATCCGGAAGATGTTCGGGTCGAACGACTTTCGTGGTCCCGGAGTGCTGCCGCTGCCCGGCCCGCCGTGCACCACGAGCACCGGCCGCCCCGTGGGGTTGCCGCTGGTGCACCAGTACATCTGATTTCCCTGGCCGACCTCGAGCAGGCCGTCGGCGTACGGGTCGATCGGGGGAAAGGAGGTCGGCACGGTTGCCGAGGTTAGCGGAACAGGGGTGACGGCGTCGACGACTCAGTCGGGGATCAGGGCATACACCTGTACGACGAATTCCTGCGTCGCCCCGTAAGGATCGGCGATGTAGAAACCGCGGCGGGACAACGACTTCCGCTCCAGCGGCATGCGGGTTCTGCCGCCGGAGACGATGTTGGAGAGTACGCGCTGGTCGTAGTTGGCTCGGACGTCGACCATCACACTGAACTTGATCACTTCGGTGCCGGGGCCCGTCCGCCAGAGCAGTTCTTCCGCTTCCGGCGGCACGGTCGCGAACGAGAAGTTGTCACTCGATCGCGCTTTCTGATTGCGCCGAGGCTGTGAATCCGACCGGACCTCGGCGACCAAGACCTCTCGCATCGCTGCCCTCCCTGTATGTCTTGCGCCGCTTCGGGGTGTCATCGAATCTTAGCGGTTAGGGCTGTCCGATCCCCGGTTCGTGATGTCATCGGTGTCGCGGGACGGCGCGGGGACGGATGAGCGTTCCGGATTCGTACTCTTCCATCGCGTGGGCCAGCCAGCCGGCCGTTCGCGCGACGGCGAAGATGATTTCGCCCGCGCCGGGAATCATGTCGAACACCGTGGCGAGAACGCCGAGTCCGAAATCGCTGTTCATCGCGGGCAAGCGCCGGTGCCGCAGCTCCGCCGAAATCGCTTCGGCCACAAGGAGAGCCGGGTGATCCGGTGCGATCGTTCGGATCGCATCCACCAGGTAGGTGCCGCGCGCGTCGCCCGATCGGTAGACCGCGTGGCCGGCGCCGGGAATGCGTTCACCGCGGCGCAGACGCTCGTCCAGCGCCTTGGGTACGGCGCCGGGATCGGTGATCTCGGCGAGCATCCGCTCCACCGCCAGCGAGGCGCCGCCGTGCATCGGGCCGCCGAGAACTCCCAGGCCACAGCCGACCACGGCGTAGGGGTCGGCATGCGCCGAGGCCGCGATCCGGGCCGCGAACGTGGAGGACGCCAGCTCGTGATCGGCCAGCAGAACCATTGCGGCGCAGAGTATGTGCAGTCGGCCGTCGTCGGCACGCGCGGTGGCGGACAGTCGTGACCACAGCATCGCGGCGGCGGATCGTCCGACCGGGATGGACAGCTGGGGAAGGGCCTCGATCATGCCGGCGATCATGGCGCGCGCGATGGTGACGACGGTCGCGCGGTCGCGGTGGAAGCGCAGGGGGTCGCCGACGGCCAAGGTGGTGACGATGAGTTGCAGCCGGTCGATCGGCAGCAGGCCCTCGGGCAGGCCGGCCTGGGTGGCGCGGGCTGCCGCTACCGCCTTGTCGGAGAATTCCCAGGGGCCGCTGTCGGTGAGGTCGCCGTCCCACAACCATTCGGCGACGGCCTCGAAGGTGTGCGAGGCGGCCAGGTCGACGGCGTCGCGACCGCGGAAATACGGCCGGTCGACGCCCAGGGTGGTGATGCGGGAGGCGATGTCGATCTCGGTCGGCGCGGGTTTGCGGCGCGGTTTGCCTCGCCGGGCCAGCTCCTCGATCTCGGCCGGATCGAACAGGCTGCGCCGCCGGACCGGGTCGTAGCGGCGTTTCAGCACGCCACGGCTGACGTAGGCGTAGAGGGTCGCGGGCTTCACCCCGAGCCGTTCGGTGGCGTCGGCGGTGTCTATCCACTCCATGGGTTGACCATAATCAATATTGATTACGGTCGTGCGGGGGCGCACAGTTCACTCATGCACCTGGTATCGCAATTCGAGCTGCAGGCCAAGGCGTGCGACAAGCTCGGTTCACCGCTGTACGGCTCGCTGCTGCGCGATATCGCGCGCGATATCGACGATCGTGGACCCTGCGCCGCGGTTCTGGAGGGCTACGAGACCATCGACTTCGATTCCGCGGTGCCGCTGCGCTTGCTGGCCGGCGTGCACGCATTGGTATTGTCCGGCGCCGCAGCCGATCTCGCGCCCTTCTATCCCAGTTCGGGCGCGTCGGTGCGGGCCCACGATCCCGCCGGCGCGTGGGCGCCGTTCCGGCAGGTCGTGGCGGAGCGGGCCGAGTGGATCCGGGACTGGCTGACTCGTCCGCCGCAGACCAACGAGGTCGGCCGGGCCGTTCCTTTGCTGGCCGGGTTGCTCGCGGCGGTCGATGCGACTCCGCTGCCGATCCGGTTGTTCGAATTGGGCGCCAGCGGCGGCCTCAACCTGCGCGCCGACCACTTCCGGTGGGACAGCGGCGATATCGGCTGGGGGCCGGAGGACTCACCGGTCACGATCGCGGACGCGTGGCGAGGACCGGTCCCGCAGTGGCTGGCCGGCGCCGTGCGACGCCATCCGCGGCTCACGGTCGTCGAGCGGCGCGGCTGCGATCCGACGCCGCTGGATCCCTTGTCGCCGCGCGACGCACTGGCGTTGCGCGCGTATGTCTGGCCGGATCAGCAGGCCCGTGCCGCCCGCCTCGACGGAGCGTTGCGACTGGCGGAGAAGATCCCCGTCGATATCGCCGTAACCGGCGCCCGTGACTTTCTCGCCGGCATCGAAGTGGAGCCCGGCACGCTGACCGTCGTCTGGCATTCGGTGATGCGCCAATACGTGCGCAAGGACGAATGGCAGGCGGTGACCGCCGAGCTGGACCGGCTGGCCGCGGACTCGCGGGCCGACGCCGGATTCGCCTGGGTCGCTTTCGAACCCCAGAACAACTCCGACGACCGCAACGGGTTCCGGCTCACCGTCCGGATCGGTGCGAACGAGCCGGTGATACTCGCCCGTGCGATGCCGCACGGCGTTCCGGCGTTCACCTATCCGCTCGACGAGCCCGGTGCCGAGCGGAGCTGACCGTGAGCCTGGGAGTTCTGTTGCGCTTCACGAAGGGCGGCACTGAGCGCGGTCCGGAGATCACCCTGAATCCCTGCGGCCTCCAGCCGGGCGTACCACGCTCGGTCGATGTCGGAAACGGCGGCGCGAGCGACGCGGACGGCGCGCTTGCCCTTCTCGGTGAGAACGATCAGCCGGGCGCGACGATCCGACGGGTCCGGTTGTCGTGCAAGATAACCCAAGTCGATGAGGTCGGCGACGAGTTCGCCCATCGATTGATGGGTGATGCCGGCGCGGGCGGCCAGAGTGGTGAGGCGGGTGCCGCCCGCGTCCATGTTGTAGAAGACCGGGTGGTGGGCGGCGGTGATGTCGGGATAGCCGGCGGCGTGCAGTGTCGTCACGAGTTCGCCGACGATGGACGCGCTGATGCCGCGCAGTAGTGCGACGAGCGGCTGAGTCACTGGCCCACCTTCCGGATATGTCCTCGACATTTCGCAGGCTACCTGCCTACAATTTAGGCAGGTAGCCTGCATAATGAGGTGGTTGTCATGCCTGAACGCCATGCCGCTGTCGGCACTCTGGTCTTCTTCGCCGTTGCCCCGGGCACGGTCGCGGGTCTCGTTCCGTGGTGGATCTCGCGCTGGGAGTTCCACCAAACCTGGCTCCCCGCGCAAATCGTGGGTGCCGTGGTGATCGGAGCGGGACTGATACCGCTGATCGGTGCGTTCATCGAGTTCGCCCGTTCCGCAGGGACACCCGCGCCGATCGCGCCCACCGAGACGCTGGTTGTGAGTGGATTCAATCGCTATGTTCGAAATCCGATGTACCTCGGTGTCGTCATGATCATTGCCGGCCAATCGCTGTTCTTCGGCCAGATTGCGCTGCTGCTCTACGCTGCTCTGATCTGGGCGGTGACGGCTCTGTTCGTCGTTACCTACGAGCAGCCGACTCTGACGGCGCGGTATGGCGAGCAATACGAGAACTACCGGGCCGCTGTTCCGGCGTGGGTGCCCCGGCTGCACCCCTCCGGCAGCCGGGTCGATGGGTGTGACGGACCGTCGGTGTGATTCGCTCGAAATCCTCAGTCCGCGAATGGAGCTCGCACCGGATGGTTGGCGTGGATCACGTCCGCGGCGTCCCAGCGGGCCTTCGCGGCGACCAGCAGTGGCAGGTCGCGGCCGAACAGACGTTCCGGGGGTGCGGCGCTCTCGGTGAAACTGCTGATGTCGCGATCGGAACGCACGGCGGCGACCGCATCGCTCAGCGCCTGGAAGCCGGTCGTGGCCGCGTCGGCCGCAGCCGGGGTGGGGACCACGGCGACAGCGAACAACAGTGCTGCGGATCGGCGGGTGGGGCTCGCCTCGGTGCGGTCGAGGGCGCCGCCGAGGTGGCGCAGTTCGACCGAGGTGAGGGTGTCGGCGGGGCCGTCGGTGACCGCGGTGACGACGGCGTCCACCACGTCTGCGGGAAGTGTGCGGAGGAGCGCGCTGCAGCCGAGGGCCGGGACGGGCGTCGGCGGATCCATATGCAGTCCGGCGAGCGCCGACGGCGCGACCACGTCGAAAGTGTCTATGAGAGGCGATAATTCACGCAGCGGAGCGAGCAGGTCGTGTGCCGTCGCCGCGTTGGCTTGCGCCACGGCCTCGATGATCGCGAAAGTCCGTCCGGCGAACATCGGTGGCACCTCGGGTGTATCGGGGAAGCGGAGGACGCGTGCCACGGAGGTCACCGTCTCCGGTGCGGTCGCGATCCATGCCGTCCAGGCGTGGAAGATGTCGCGGGTCGATTCGACCGGCCAGAACAGGGCGCCGGCCACCACATCACCGATGGCGTGCAGGCGCAGCGTGAGGGCGGTGACCACGGCGATATCGGCGCCGGCGAGGACCGAATCGAACAGGGCGTCGCCTGCTCGGACGCGGCGGATCACGCCGTCTGCGGTGACGAGTTCGAGCTCGAGAACCGAGGCGCGGGAGGGTCCGTGCGAGCGGGCGAACCAGCCCAGGCCACCGCCCAGCACGAGGCCGACCACGCCGACGTCGGCCGAGAAACCGCCGATGGGTACGAGTCCGGCCGCTGCCGCGGCAGCCGTGAGGTCGGCGCAGCGAACCCCGGCCTCGACATGCGCGATACGTGCATCGGCGTCGATCTCGACCCGGTCGAGTGCTCCCGTGCGCAGCAGGATCGTGCGTGCGAGGTCATCCAGCGGAGTGGCGTTGTGACCGGTGGATTGCGGTGCGACGCGCAGTCCGAGTGCGGCGGCGGCGCGGACGGTGAGTGCCACGTCGTCGGTGGTCGCCGCGGTCACCACGGCGATCGGTCGTTGATCGGCCAGCAGTTGCCAGGCGGCGCGGGCCTGATCCCAGCCGGCGTCGGTCGGACGAATGAGGGCGCCAGTCAGGGCCGCCGCGAGGTCGTCGAGGGTGCGAAAGTTATTCGGTGCCCGAGTGTTTCGATCTATGACGACGCGGGGTCTGCTGTCGGCGCGGCGGAGGGCTTCGTGCGGAAGGGGCATGACTTCTCCTTGTCGGGGTGGCTGGTGCGGCCCGATGCGGGCGCGATGGATCGTCCGGCCGGTAGGAAATGCAGGTCGGATGACGTGAGAGATGATGTGGTCGAAGAGAATTAGCCTTGCGAGGCAACGCGAGATATGCGATGTCTTGCGATGATCCGTGTGTCACAGGGTGAACGGCCGGACGCGCAGATCATCGGCCGTGGTGATCCAGGACGGTTTCGAGCTGCCGGTGTGGTTGTCGTGAGCGGATCGTTTATCGACGGCGGTGCTCGAGGCCGCTCTGTAGATGACGCCGGCGCCGCGCAGTGTGCGCACGTCCGGACGCTGATCGGCACTCCTGAAGCGAGAGAACAGGATTGGAAAGCAAGCGTGGGGGCCGCGCCGTGGCGGCCGCGCGGACTGTTTGCGATGCACCGGCCGCCTGGGTGGCGAGCGACCGGATCCCACTTCGGAGGCTGACTACACCGGCCTCTCAACGACTCCTGGTAACCAGGTCCGCGCCACAGCGGTCGTCGTTAGGGCCTGCGAACTCGAACGCCGCCCCCGACCTGATCACCGGACGAGCTTTATGCCCGCTGCTGGGTGGCGGATCGCACTGTCTCGGCGATGATCTCGTGCACGGCCTCGGGACCGGGGGATCGGCGGATCGCATCGCCGATTGCCTCGGCACGCAGGCGATAACGCTCGTCGGTCAGCACGGTGCGGACCGCGGTGGCGACCTTGTCCGGCGCAGGGTTGTCGGTGCGCAGGTCGATGCCCACTCCGGACCACGCCACCCGCGCGCTGACCTCGGTCTTGTCCTCGGTGCGGCCGGCGACCACGATCGGCACTCCGTGTTCGAGCGCATAGTGCACGCCGCCGTAGCCGCCGTTGGTGACGAAGACGTCGGTCTGCGGCAGCAATCGGTCGTAGGGAAGGAATTCCGCGACACGCACATTGGCGGGCAGGTTGTCCGGCAGCGTGTCGACCGGCCGTCCGCCGGTGCTGACGACGACGATGACGTCGTCGCCGGCGAGTGCGCGCACCGTGGGCTCGATCAGAGTCCATTCACCGGTGGCGACCGTGCCCTGTGTCACATGCACGACGCGGCGGCCCGCGAGATCGTCCCACCACTCCGGCACCGAGATCGCCGACGGCCGCGACCGCGCCACCGGACCGACGAAATGCACGGTGTCGGGCAGGCCGCGGCGCGGATATTCGAATTCGGGGACGGTGAACTGCACGATGTGGTCGGCTCCGGCCGGCCAGTCGAGGAAGAACCGCGGTAGGGCGCGCCCGGTCTCGGCGCGCGCGATCTCGTTCGCGAAGCGCTGCACGGGAGCGAACACGACCTTCTCGGCGCCGAGGGTGAGGACCGCGTTGCGCAGACGTCCCAGCGGCCCGCGCATCGGCGTGATCCCGAGACCGAAGGGCGCGACATCCGGATCCTTCAGCGCGAGCGGCAGGATCCCGAGGTTGACCAGCAGCGGTCGTTCCGCGCGCGGAATACCGCTCAGGACCGCGGCGGCGGCGAACATCGACTCGGCCAGAACGGCATCCGTGGACTCGGCGGCGATGGCCTCCCGGACCGCCCGCAACTGGGCGGGGACCGGTCGCAGGAAGATCTCGATCATGTCGTATCGAATGCCCGCGGGGCCCGACAGTCCGCGACGGCCAGGGAAGGCGGCATCGATGTCGCGATCGTCGTAGTCGGCCTCCGGCGGGAGCGGCAGGAAATCGGCGCCGGTCGCGAGGACGTCGTCGCGGAAGCGGCTACCGGTGAGGAACCGCACGCGGTCGCCCGCGGCGACGAGCGCCTCCGCGATAGACAGCAGGGGCGTGACGTGGCTGCGCACGGGTGTGGCGGTCAGGAGAACGGAGATCATGGGCAGGTCTTCCGACGTGTGAAGCGAAGTAAGATTGGTGACACCGATGAAGTATTCACTACCTCACCGGGGTAGTCAATTAGGAATTGAGATGAGTGACAAGACCGCCACCCGGACCTACCGATCCGCCCTGCGCAGTGAACAGGCCGCGGCGACCCGCCGCCGTGTGCTCGACGCCGCGGCGGCCTGCTTCGTGGAGCGCGGCTACAGCGGCACGTCGCTGGCCGATATCGGCTCGCGCGCCGGAGTCTCGACCGAAACCGTGAAGGCCAACGGCCCCAAGCGCAATCTGCTGCTGGGCGCCTTCGAGCAGGCGTTCGCGGGCGAGGAGGGGGAGGCGCCCGTCTCCGACAGCGATGCCGCGGTCGAGGTCAACGCCATCGCCGACCACGACGCCTTCCTGCGGGCGGCCGCGAGCTTCGTTGCCGCGGCGAACGCTCGCACCAGCGTGCTGTGGACGGAGTTCCTGAGCGCCGCCAACGCCGATGCCGCCGTCGCCGAGGCGCTGGCCGGACTGCTGACGCGCCGCAAGCAGGACTACCGCACCGTGGTCGGCATGTTGCTCGAACGCGGAATCGCCCGGGCCGACATCGATTCCGAGACCGCGGCCGACGAGCTGTCGTTCCTCTGGTCGCCCGAAAGTCATCAGCAGCTCGTCCTGCAGGGCGGATGGAGCATGGAACGCTACGAGGAGTGGCTCGTCGCCGCGGTCCGGCGTCAATTCGGCTGAGATCCGAAAGCAGTTGCTTCGCAGTGCTCTTCGACATCGCATCCCCGGTTGCGGTTCGGTAACGTCTGCGGCCGCAGCGGATACCGGCGATGAATTCCGGTCACCGGATTCGTCTATCTCTTCGAGGCCATACGTCTCGTGGAGATAGGAGGGGCGCGATGTCGTCAACCGATCGGGAGCCGACCGATGCAGGGCGCTACGCGGAGCATCCGACCGTGAAACACCTTGCCGCACAGGCGAGAAAGGCGCCGGATCCGGTGCTGAGCGCTGAGCGGCTGCGGGAGAT
The DNA here is from genome assembly GCF_001665865.1 of Nocardia sp. 852002-20019_SCH5090214. Taxonomy (NCBI): domain Bacteria; kingdom Bacillati; phylum Actinomycetota; class Actinomycetes; order Mycobacteriales; family Nocardiaceae; genus Nocardia; species Nocardia sp. 852002-20019_SCH5090214. The sequence goes on from NZ_LZMK01000285.1 coordinate 68,901, forward strand.
CTGCCTCGCTGCCGGAGCCGACGATGTGGGCTTCGTGTCCGTCGATGATCCGAGGGTGGCGCAGGAGCGCGAGCACGCGCGCGGCATCCTGCCCTCGGCCCGCACCTTCGTGGCCTTCTGTCTCCGGATGAACCGCGACAATCTGCGCAGTCCGATGCGTAGCCTCGCCAACGCCGAGTTCAACCATGCCGACGACGAGACGAACGTGGTATCGCGGCGCATCACCCGGGCCCTCGAGGAGGCCGGCTACCGCGCGGTCTATCCGGCGCCCGGATATCCGATGGAGGTCGAACAGTTTCCGGGGCGGGTATGGGTGCTCGCGCACAAGGTGGTGGCCGAGGCGGCGGGCCTGGGAGTCATGGGAATTCACCGCAACGTCATTCATCCGAAGTTCGGCAATTTCATCCTGCTCGGCACCGTCGTGACCGACGCGGTGGTCGACGAGCCGAGTGCGGCGCTGGACTTCAATCCGTGCCTCGAATGCAAGTTGTGCGTCTCCGCGTGCCCGGTCGGCGCGATCACCAACGACGGTGGTTTCGATTTCCAGGCCTGCTACACCCACAACTATCGCGAGTTCATGGGCGGCTTCACCGACTGGGCCGAAACCGTCGCCGACAGCGCCGACCGCGACGACTACCGCGAGCGGGTGACCAGGGGGGAATCGTTCTCGATGTGGCAGAGCCTCTCGTTCAAACCCAACTACAAGGCCGGCTACTGCATGGCCGTATGCCCGGCCGGCGAAGATGTGATCGGCGCCTTCCTCGACGACCGGAAATCGCATCTCGACGAGGTGGTGCGCCCGTTGCAGAACAAAGCGGAAACCGTCTACGTATTGCCGGGATCCGCGGCCGAGGAACACGTCACGCGCCGGTTTCCCAACAAGACGCCGAAGCCGGTCGGTAACGGGTTCGGCGACGAGGTCAACGATCTGCTCGATCAGATCGGGCCGCGCCCGCGCCGGGGCGCTACGCCGGAGTGACCTCGGCTACGAGCGTTTGCGCAGCTGCCCCAGTAGCGGCAACAGCGACACCACGACGATGACCGCGACCGCGGGCAGCAGATACTTGTCGACGTTCGGCACCGACGCCCCGAGCCAGTAACCCAGCAGGACCAAACTCTGCGACCATACGATCGCGCCGACGATCTGCCACAGCGTGAACGTGCGCGTCGGCACGTCGAGCACCCCGGCCACCGGGCTGATGACCGTCCGGACCATCGGCACGAATCGGCCGATCACGATCGCCCGGCGCGCGCCGTACCGGTCGAGCCAGCGTTCGCCGCGGGCCACCACGGTGTGCACTCGGGAGTTCGATGTGCGGTGCAGGACGGCGCGGCCGCCGTGTTTGCCGAAGACGTATCCGGCCTGCGCGCCGGCGATCGAACCCACTGCGGCGCAGAGCAATACCTGCCACAGGATGAGGTGGGGGCCGGAATGGGTCCCGCCCGCGCACAGGATGCCGGCGGGGAAGATCAAGGTGTCGCCCGGAAGGAAGAACCCGACCACCAGCAGCCCCGACTCGGCGAAGGTTCCGGCCAGTACGGCCAGCGCCCCGAAGTTGGCCAGCAGCGCAGACCCACTCGTCGGATTGAGTGCGGTCCACGTGCCGGTCACGGGACAACCGTAACGGTTTGCCGGATTCGGGGTCGGACACGGCGTCCGCTCTAGGGAGCGTTCCCCTGCCGCCTGCGCTCGACCGTCTGACCCGGTCGTAGCACCGTTCCGCAGTCACCGGTCTTCTGGTAGTCCGACAACAGGTGCGGAAGGACCTCGGCCGAGTACCGGCGCAGTTGCCCGAGTTGCTTGTCGCCGCGGACTACATCCTTGCGAACCCAGTCCTCGTCCGGACTGGCGAGGTTCTGAGACTGCTGAATCCGGTAGTAGTCGCGGTCCATACGCGGATCGACGGTCAATCCGTTCTGCATCCAGACGCCGTGAGTGTGGACGAACGTCGGCTTCAGATCCTCGAATACGTAGTCGGCCAATCCGATATCGGCCTTGCCCGCGTAGATGTCCGCGATCCGGGCATCGGCGAGTCCTGCCATATCGATCAGCCGCAGTCGAGAGGTCAGCGCGCTTCCGCCCATGTCGGGGGCGAGCAACGTGCCCTGCTGCAGGTCGAGGATGTCGGCGTAGCCGTTGAAGTAGCGGCCGAAGCGAAAGGCTATCCAGCACAACGGGATATCGGAATCGGCACGGTAGGAGTCGGCGGCGTCCGCCAGGGCGACACCGGAGGGGATCATGGCGGCGACCAGCGTCAGCGCGACGAGGGCCCGGCCCCGGGTGCGCAGCCGGGCCAGAACCTCGGTCGCCGAGAGCACGACGACGAGCGCGGCGAGCGCCCAGACCGGAGTGGCGAACCGGAACTGCCCCATCCAATCCGGTTGCAGCACGCAGTAGCCGGTGATCGCCAGCGTCAGCGGAACCAGCAGGGCGACAAGGCCGTTACGGATTCTGCTCGGGCCGGACAGGGCGAGCCCGACCACACCGACCGCCGCGACCACGGCGGGCGCGCCCGCGTACTGCACCAGATCGCCTGCTCTGGTGAGGTCGTGCACGGTCGGCATCGCCTGATTCTTGGCGACCGCCGTATTCGCGACGAGCCGGCCGAACTCGCTGACCCGCCACACCAGATACGCCCCGAACGGAATCGCGAACGCCGCACCGGAATACAGCACATGACGAAGTGCGACGGGCCAGGTGGCACGGCGAACCAGGATCACCGAGACCAGGGGGTACGCCGCGAGGTAGATCAGGCCGTCGGGCCGGGTCAGCGCCGCGAACGCCGCTATCGCACCGGCCGTCACGGCCACCGCGGGTGTCCACAGCCGCTCGTCCAGCACCGCCAGGAACAGGCGGACGGCGAGAGCGCATACCGCTAGCGCGAACAGCGAGTTCTCCAGGCCGGAGAAACACCAGATCACGAAGGACGGAATCGCGGCGAGCACGGCGCCGGTCACGAACGTCACCACCGCGGGCCAACGCGACACCCGCCGCGCGGCGAGGTAGCAGCAGAGGAGGATTCCGGCGCAGCACAGTGCCGCGATCGCCTTGGGGTAGAAGACGAAGTCCGGGATGCCGAACAGGGCGCCGGAGTCGAACAAGCCGCACCATTTGCCCAGCACCAGCACCGCGAGCCAGGTGGGATCGGAGAATCCCTCGACCGGTTGCGCGCCGGGTTGCAGTACCGGCCCGGCACCCTCGGCGACACTGCGCGCATACGCGAACGTGATTCCGGCGTCGTCGACCAGCCAGATGCCGTACTGCGCCGCCTGCCACACCAGTAACAGCACGCCGCTCGTCACCGCGGCCGCCGCGCCCCACCATGATCGCCCGCGTCGCTGCCGCAGGTTCTCCCGCTGCCCGCCGGAGGTTTCCGGCCGCGCTGTTACTACCTCAACCATTCACCAGAACCCATACTCGAAAGAGTCGCCAAGGGACACAACAGCTTTTGCGCCCCCTCGCGAGTACATCTACAGACGTCGGTCGATCTTGAATCCGCGTGTGGACGGCTGTCAATCCGGCGGGACCGGCCAGGGGTGGGGAAGGGTGGTGCCGATTACCAGCGGGCCCGGCACTGTCCTTGCGCACACTGTCGCTCGATCCTGCCGCGCGACACCGTCTGCGCCAGGCCGATCAGCCAGCAGGTGGGGCAGCCGCGCAGCGCGACCACACCGGCGGGCAGCAGGAGCAGGACGACCGGCCCCGCGGCGGGGATCAGCGCGATCGATGCGGCGATCAGGCCGAAACCGAGCATCCCGCGTGCCAGGTGGACCGGGACCGAGCGGCTGGCGAACGTCTTCTGCTGTCCGGCAACGTCCTTCACGGCCGCAGCCCCGGATCCGGCATCCCGAGTTGCGCGCGAACGGTAACCCGGGCTCGGTGCAGTCTGGATTTCATTGCCGCCGTGCTCAATCCGAGCGTGCGAGCCACCATGCCGCCCGGCAGGCCTTGGACATCGCGCATGATCAGGACTCGGCGCTGATCGGCGGGCAGCGCCGCGATCGCCGCGGCGATTCGCTCGATGTCCAGCCGGGCCAGCACATCGTCCTCCGCCGAGGCCGCCGCGATCTCCGCGTCCGGTTCCCGGTGCACGGCTGTGCGTAGCCGTCGCAAGCATTCGTTGCGCACGATGCGAAACATCCACGAGGCCAGTGCGCCCGCCGCCCGCAGCGTGCCGATCTTGCGGAACAGGACCAGCATCGCCTCCTGCGCGGCGTCCTCGGCGTCCTGACTGCTCGCGCACAGGGAATGGGCGAAGCGCTGGACGTGCGGATAGGAGCCGGAAACCAGGGCGGCGACCGCGGACTCGTCGCCGGCGCGGGCCGCCGCGACCAGATGTTCCTCCGGCCAGGCCGATCTCGTGCGCTCAGCCACGGGTACGCCTCCGCCGCAGAACCAGCATGCAGCTGCACAGTAATACGGCCGCGACCACCACGGCGATGACGGCGACAACCATGTCGACTCCTTCGGTTAGGCGGGCCCGGTTGCCCGCACGGTGATGAGAGCGATCGAGGGCGGAAAAGGATTCAGGGCGGTGTCGAGTGGGTGCGCGCGGTCGGCCGGGCACCACGAGGCCGCCGGTTCCCGGTCGATTTGCTGACCGGCGGGTACCGTGCCGATAGCGGATGCGGCGGATATCGCGGAAGGAACGGGGTCGATGGCGGCAGTGTCGGATACCGTCCCCGAATTGCTGCGCGCCCTCGATCTGACCGGTGTGTTCGCCAACGCGATGCTCGGCGGGGCGGTGGCGCGCACGTTCCGGTTCGACCCGATCGGATTCGCCGTGCTCGCTACCGCTTCGGGGCTGGGTGGCGGCATCATCCGGGACACGCTGCTGCAGCGGGGGACGCCGGTGGCGCTGGTCGACTACGCCTACCTGCTGACCGCCCTGTTCGGGGCGTCGATCGCCTTCATGTTCCGGTTCGAGGGCCGATTGTGGGACCGGCTGTTTCCCTGGGTGGATGCCCTGGCGCTGGGTTGCTGGGCGGCGGTCGGTGCGCAGAAGACGCTCGAAGTCGGGCTCGGGTGGCTGCCGGCGGTGTTGCTGGGAACGACGACAGCGGTCGGGGGCGGGGTGGTACGCGATATCGCGGTGGGTCGGGTGCCGACGATCTTCGGGGGTAACACGCTGTATGCCACCGGTGCGCTGCTGGCCAGTGCGACACTGGTGATCATCTGGTATTCCGGCCATGCGACGGCGGGTTCGATCGCGGCGACGGTGGTCGGCGCGGGATTGTGCCTGCTGGCGCGGTGGCGCGGATGGATGCTTCCCGAGCAGGTGAGTTGGCCCGAACGATTGCGTTACGGTCGGCGAAAGGAGAGGTGATGACCTCGACCACGCGGGATACCTCGGTACTGGCGGGTCTGGACGGCATCCGTGGGTGGCAGGAGGAGTTCTACCGCGACTTGCACGCCCATCCGGAGCTGTCGCATCGAGAACATCGCACGGCCGGACGGATCGCGGAGAAGTTGCGGTCGCTGGGGTACGACGTGCACGAAGGGATCGGCGGAACGGGAGTAGTCGGAATTCTGCGCAACGGTGACGGGCCGGGGGTGCTGCTGCGCGCCGACATCGACGCGCTGCCGGTGCGTGAGGCGACCGGATTGCCGTATGCCAGCGCGGTTTCCGCTGTCGACAAGGACGGCAAGGAGGTGCCGGTGATGCATGCGTGCGGCCACGACGTGCACGTCACCTGCCTGCTGGGCGCCGCGCAGCTGATGGCCGAGCAGACCGGCCACTGGCGCGGGACGCTGGTGGCGCTGTTCCAGCCGGCCGAAGAGGTCGGCGACGGGGCGCGCGGGATGGTCGACGACGGACTGGCGAAGGTACTGCCGCGGCTGGATGTCGCGCTCGGCCAGCATGTGCTGCCCACGCCGGCCGGTTCCGTCGCCACTCGCAGCGGGCCGACGATGGCCGCGGCCGACAGTATGCGCATCACGGTGTACGGGCGAGGCGGGCACGGGTCGATGCCGCAGGCCACCATCGACCCGGTCGTGCTGGCATCGATGATCGTGCTCCGGCTGCAGATGGTCGTCTCGCGCGAGGTGGCGCCGACCGAGACGGCGGTGCTGACCGTCGGCAGCATCAACGCGGGTACCAAGAGCAATGTGATCTCCGATCACGCTGTGCTGCAACTGAATGTGCGCACTTACAACGAGTCCACCCGCACCACGATCCTCGACGCGATCCGCCGGATAGTCACCGCGGAGTGCCAGGCCTCGGGCTCGCCACGCGAACCGGAATTCGAACTGTTCGACCGATTTCCGTTGACCGACAACGACCCCGGCGCCACCGCCCGCGTGGCCGAGGCCTTCGCGGCCTATTTCGGCGACCGCGCCACGGAAATGCCGATGGCCAGCGCCAGTGAGGATTTCAGCGATATCCCGAACGCCCTCGACGTGCCGTACACCTATTGGGGCGTGGGCGGAACCGACCCGGAGAAGTTCCAGGCCGCACTGCAGGCCGGCCGCGTCATGCAGGACATCCCGGTCAACCACTCGCCGAATTTCGCGCCGGTGATCGAGCCGACGCTGCGAACCGGGACGGAAGCGCTGGTCGTGGCCGCGTTGGCGTGGTTGGGACGGTAGGACGACGACCTTAGTTGTCCGCGTGTGATTCCCGGCGCTCGTATCGGCTGCGGGCGATGCGGTGGGCGCAGCGCAGGAGGTCGGCGACGGCGGTGGCGGTTCGCGGGCCGGGGTTCACGACGGCGAGCCAGGCCTGTGCCCCGTAGACGGGGTGGGGGAACAGCGTGTCGGCGAGGCTCGGGTCGGCCGGGATCGTGGCGTGGTCGCGCGGGGTGTGACCGGTTCGTTCGATGAAGGCCTCTTTGCCCGCGAAGATGTTGAGGCGGAACGTGTTCGGACGGTCCAGGCGCGATGATCCGTCGTCCGGATAATCCTTGGTGACGATGGTGGCGAAGGGCTGGGTGTGGGGAACCACGCCGTCGGGGGCGTAATAGAAGAAGGTATCGCCCCAGCTGATTTCGGGGGTGCCGTCGCCGGGCCGGGGACTCAGCGTCAGGACGCCGCCGAGGTTTTCGGCGAATTCGATGATCTCGTTGATCTCCATTGCTCTAGCGTTTCATTGAAGTGCTTGTGGAGACTCCGTCCATCGGAATGGCAGGTCGTGTGATGACAAGTCGCAAATCCACTGGTCTGCGAACCGTGGATGTGGCGCGGCGGGCCGGCTGTTCCGTCCAGCAGATTCGCAACCTCGAACGCGACGGTGTGCTGCCCCCGGTCGAGCGCGGTCCGTCCGGGTATCGCACCTACCGTCGGGTGCATGTGCTGTCGGCCCACGCGTATCGGCTGCTGGCGACGGCCGTCGGGCCCGCCGAGGCGAGAGATGTTCTGCGCGCGACACATTCCGGGCAACCATTGCCCGCGCTGCTGGATGCCGCGCACGCGCGCCTCGACGCACAGCGCCGGGAACTGCGGCTGGGGAAGCGAGCGGCCGCGGCGATCGCGGACGAACCGATCGGGGATGCGACATCCGCCGACTCGATGACGGTGTCCGAACTGGCGGGCGCGCTCGGTGTGCGGCCGTCGACATTGCGGCACTGGGATGCGGAAGGGCTGGTCGTGCCCGGCCGGGCCGGGCCGCGCGGTGCGCGGCTGTACGCGCCGGAGGATGTGCGCGACGCGCGGATCGCGCATCAGCTCCGGCTCGCCGGATATCGCATACCGGCGCTGCGCGATCTGCTGTCTGCCCTCCGGGCTTTTCGAGGTGGTGGCGTGTCGGCCGCACTCGCGGCGCGGGAGGTCGAAATCGACACGCGCTCGTGGGCGTTGTTCGAGGCGGCCGCCCTGTTGTTCCGGATCGTTTCCCCGTCCGGCGACGACTCCTTCGAGGCCGGATGAACGGCCGCCGGCAATGTGTTTCGTTTTGCCCGGTCGGGTCGTCTGCCGGAGACGGCCCGGTCGGGATGTCGTTCGGCCGCCGTCGATCCTGTGCGCGGGGCAGGAGCGGGCGGCGGCCGACCCGGTGCGGTCACCCGCGAGCGCAGCTCACGACACGGGTGCGTCGGAGGCGATCTCCGGCGCCAAAGGTGCGATGGCGCCGATGATTTCGCCGACGGTCGGCTCCGGAACGCCGGCGTCCGTCAGGGCGTCGGTGAGGTGGCCGGCGACGAGGTTGAAGTGGTGCATGGTGATGCCGCGGCCCTGGTGGACCTGCTTCATCGGGGCGCCTGTGTACGGTTCGGGGCCGCCGAGGGCGGCGGCGAAGAACTCCACCTGGCGCCCCTTCAGCCTCGACATGTTGGTGCCGGTGAAGAAGCCGGCGAGATCCTCGTCGGCGAGGACGCGTACGTAGAAGTCCTCGACGACGGTTTCCAATGCTTCGTGCCCGCCGATCTGCTCGTAGATCGACGGGGCGGGCGCGGACGGGGCTGCGGACGATTTCGAGAAAAGTGACGAGATTCGCATGAAAACAGGAAATCAGCGGCGTGTTTCACCTCCGTTAGTTGTGTGTCGCCGACGGGTTGCCCTGTGTAGAAAGGCGGTTGCTCCGATCTCACCTCCGCCGCGGCCGGGCTGCGAGGTTTCTCTCGCTCCGATGACGAGCACGCGAGCCGCGCCCATCGAACTACGGGGTGGGCATCGCCGGCACCGCCCGGCTGGGGTCCACGCCGGAGAAGGCCAGCGAGATGACGAAACCGGCGGCCTCCTCCAGCTGACGTGCGCGGTCCAGACCGCCCAGCACCACCGGTACGGCGCCGACGTCGCGCACCAGGTGTTCGGTGGTGCGCAGGGCGGCCGGAGCGTCGCCGCAGATCGTGACCGACGGCGGTCGGTGAGTCGATCCGGTATCGGCGGTCGCGTCGGCTTCGGGTGCGGCCCACTGTTCGCTGGGGAACAGGTGGAACGCCTTGACCACGTGCGCTCCCGGCGCGAGTTCGGCCACGCGCTGCGCATGCGAGGTGCCGGGCGGCAGGCGCAGCACGCCGACCCCGTGATCGATCGCATTGGTCGCATCGATGACGGTGAGACCCGACAGCGCACCACCGGGCGCGCCCACCGCGCGCAGAACCTCCTCGACTCCGGTGTAGGCCACCGCCAGCAATACCGCGTCCGCAGTTCTTCTCGCCCCCGGCCCTACGGCGTCTGCGCCGCCCGCGACTGTCGCTGGGTGGGCCGCCGCCAAAGCGTGCGGGACCACCTTTCCGCCGGCCCCGATCTCCGTCAGCGGCACGGCCCGCACGCCGGCACCGAGCCGCCGCGCGAGCGCCTCGGCCTTGTCCATCGAACGCCCGGCCACCGTGATCTCGTGTCCGGCGCGGGCCCATCGGCGGCCCAGCGCCTCGGCCAAGGCGCCGGTGCCGAGAATCGTGATTCGCATCGTGTGCTCCTTCGAGTTGTCGATCCGGCGCTACGGTAGGACGGCCGATACGCACCGATCGGTGCGCGACGGATGGGTGATCATCACGGGATGAGCGGTTACGACGAGCATGCGGGCGAACTGGTCGCCGATTGCCGATTGCGCGCGGCCACAGACCTTTTCGCGCACACCTGGGATCCGGTGGTGCTGGTCGGACTGCTCGGCGGAGCGCGCCGGCGCAGCGAATTGCGGGCCGAGATCGGCGGCATCAGCGACAAGGCGCTCACCGAGGCCCTGCGCCGGCTGCTCGGCCACGGCCTGATCGAGCGTCACCGCTACGCACAAGCGCCACCACGCGTCGAATACGCGTTGACCCCGCTCGGGCTGAGCCTCGTCGAGGGCCCGATGCGCGCGCTCGGCGAGTGGGTGGAGGAGCACGGGGACGCACTGCTGGAGGCGGACCCGCTCGCCGAGTTCGACACGCACGAGCGCGGCTGACCCGCCGCCACCCCGGACCGCACAGTGACCGACCCGACACAGCCGCCCGGGCGCGGACCGCGAGCCGCCGGCGCTCGATAAGCTCGCCGGGTGACCGACGAGACGCTGCAGCAGGGCCCCATCCACGCCGTCCACACGGAGCTGGGCGCGACCTTCGCCCCGTTCGGGGGGTGGGAGATGCCGGTGCAGTACGCGGGCACCGTCGCCGAGCACACCTCCGTGCGGACCACCGTCGGGGTTTTCGATGTGAGCCACCTCGGCAAGGCGACCGTGCGCGGCGCGGGCGCGGCGGCGTTCGTGAACGCGGTGCTGACCAACGATCTCGGCCGCGTCGGGCCCGGGAAGGCGCAGTACACGCTGTGCTGCACCGAGCAGGGCGGGGTGATCGACGATCTGATCGCCTACTACGTCTCCGACGACGAGATCTTCCTGGTGCCGAATGCGGCCAATACCGCCGCGGTGGTGGCGGAGTTGCGTAAGGCCGCACCGGAGGGCATCACGATCACCGACGAGCACCGCGAGTACGCGGTCTTCGCGGTGCAGGGCCCGAAATCGGCGGAAGTGCTTGCCGCGCTGGGACTTCCGACCGATATGGAGTACATGGCATTCGCCGATGCCGAGTGGGACGGCCGTCCGGTACGCGTCTGCCGCACCGGATACACCGGTGAACACGGCTATGAACTGCTGCCGCGCTGGGCCGATGCCGAGGCGGTTTTCCGCGCGCTGGTGGCCCGGGTCGACGCGGCGGGCGGGCAGCCGGCCGGCCTGGGTGCGCGCGACACGCTGCGCACCGAGATGGGCTATCCGCTGCACGGCCACGAGCTGTCGCCGGAGATTTCGCCGGTGCAGGCCCGCGCGGGCTGGGCGGTCGGCTGGAAGAAGCCGGAGTTCTGGGGCAAAGCGGCTCTGACACAGGAGAAGTCGGCGGGCCCACGGCGAATCCTGCTGGGGCTCAGGGCGCTCGATCGCGGTGTGCTGCGTCAGGGTCAGACGGTGCTTCGTGGTGAGGAGGCCGTCGGTGAGACCACCTCGGGCACCTTCTCGCCGAGCCTCAAGGTCGGCATCGCCTTGGCACTGCTGGATACCGAGGCCGGACTGGAGCCGGGCGACGAGGTCGAGGTCGATGTGCGCGGCCGCCGGTTGCGCGCCGAGGTGGTGCGCCCGCCGTTCGTGACGCCGCATACTTCCTGAACGGCGGTCGCGGACCCTCTGCGTGTGGCGTAAATCATGACAGTTTCGGAGTGGAGGGTCCGGTGGCCGTGAGTGTGCTGCGCGAAGGGGGTACGCCGCTCGCTCCGGAGGGGCCGTTGCGGGACGAATACCTCGCATCGGACGCCGTCGACGGGGAATTATGTCCCGATTGTCGCGATTCTCGATCGCTGCTCGGCCCGTCTCCACGCAGGTCCGAGCATCGGCGTCGACGACCGCAGTTCTAGTATCGAGGTCATGACAGTCGCTGCACAGTTCACTCGTACCCCGCATCCCGCCCCGGTTCCGGCGGATCGGCGCACGGAGATTCTGGCGGCGCCCGGGTTCGGTCGCTACTTCACCGACCACATGGTGTCGATCGACTATCTCGACGGGCAGTGGACCAACGCGCGGGTCGAACCGTACGGGCCGCTGTCGATGGATCCGGCGACGATGGTGTTCCACTACGGTCAGGCCATCTTCGAAGGTCTCAAGGCGTATCGGCAGGCCGACGGCAGCATCGCCACCTTCCGCATCGATGCCAACGCGGCGCGGTTCCAGCGGTCGGCGCGACGACTGGCGATGGCGGAGTTGCCGGAGGAGTTGTTCATCGAATCGGTGCGTCAGCTGCTCGAGGTCGACGCGAACTGGGTGCCCGCGGCCGGTGGTGAGGAGTCGCTGTATCTGCGGCCGTTCATGTTCGCCACCGAGGCGGGACTCGGCGTGAAGCCCGCGGCCGGGTACAAGTACCTGCTGCTGGGTTCGCCTGCGGGAGCGTATTTTCCGCGTGGCGTGAAGCCGGTGCGGGTGTGGCTGTCCACCGAATACGTGCGCGCCGCCCCGGGCGGCACCGGTGAGGCCAAGGTCGCCGGCAACTACGCGTCCTCGCTGCTGGCGCAGCAGCAGGCCACCGACAAAGGCTGCGACCAGGTCGTGTGGCTCGACGCCTGCGAGCGCAAGTACGTCGAGGAGATGGGCACCAACAACCTGTTCTTCGTCTACGGTTCCGGTTCCGAGGCCCGGTTGGTCACCCCGGAGCTGTCGGGGTCGCTGCTGCCGGGCATCACCCGCGACAGTCTGCTGACCCTCGCCGCCGACTCCGGTTATCCGGTCGAGGAACGCAAGGTGTCGGTCGAGGAATGGCGCAACGGCGCCGAATCCGGCGAGATCACCGAGGTTTTCGCGTGCGGAACCGCCGCGGTCATCACCCCGGTCGGCTGGGTGCAGTCCGCCGAGGGCGAATTCGAGATCGGCGGCGGTGAGCCCGGCGAGGTCACGATGGCGCTGCGCGACACGCTGACCGGAATTCAGCGCGGCACGTTCGCCGACAATCACGGCTGGTTGCGCACCCTGGCGTGAAAGCCGGTGCCCCGGGGTCGGCCCGGGGCACCGCGGCAGGAATCGTCAATCGCGCGAGAGTGCTGCCTCGTAATGCTTTTCGACGTCGACATAGGCGTCGTCGGCCACATCGAAGATCACCTTCGCGATCTCACCGCCGGTGAATGCGAACGTGCCGCGATAATCGCTGCTGACCGGGTCGCCGACGTCGTAGCCGATGCACAGTCCTTCGCCGCAGAGGCTGAAATGACCGGGCTGCGTGCGGATTTCGGATTGCGTCACCGCTTGGTCGTCGATGTACAACGTGGCGGTGCCCCAGAATTCGCCGTGGTCGCCGGGGCGTTCCTTCCGGAATTCGACGCCGATGATGTGCTTGCCCGGTGCGGGTGCGTCGGCCCGCACCTGCTGCTCCGGCGGTATTCCCAGGAAATTGTAGGTGTAGGTGACCTTTCCGTCCCGGACATACAGCGCGTGACCGCCGAAGCGTGAACCTTGCGCGAAGATCACGCCCTCGGTGTCGGCCGTGGTGGTCACCTCCGCCAGCACCTTGAACGAGACCGCGTGCGTATTGGCCGCGGCCCGTTCCGGCACTTCGGTCGTTCCGGGGTAGTAGACGTATTTGCCGCCGGGTGGCACCGGGACCTTGAATTCCAGCCCGAGGAAGGTCTGCAGGTCCTTGCCGGTGACGCCGAGGTCGTTGAGCGGCAGCACCTTGTTGATCTCGGCTTCCCGGAACCACAGCCCGATCATGTCGCGAAGTTTGTCGGGATACTCCTCGGCCAGATCGTGATTCTCGGAGCGGTCGACATCGGTGTGATACAGCTCCCAGCGATCCTTGTCGAAATTGCTCAGGCCGCTGGTGGGCCCGTGCACGGTGACCGCCTTCCACCCTTCGTGCCAGATGGCCCGGTGCCCGAGCATCTCGTAGTACTGGGTTTCCTTCCGGGTGGGGGCATGCGCGGAATCGAAGGTGTACTTCATCGACACGCCCGACAGCGGATTCTGGTGAACGCCGTCGACCGTTTCCGGCATCGGCACACCGCAGCATTCGAGAATGGTCGGCACGATATCGGTGCAGTGGTGGTATTGGTCGCGGATCTCGCCGCGCGCTTCGATTCCCTTGGGCCAGAAGATGACCAGCGGATCGGCCACACCACCCTGATACGAATAGCGTTTGAACATCTTGAACGGTGTGGAGAAGGCCGCGGCCCATCCGGTCGGGTAGTGGTTGTAGGTGTCGGGGGTGCCGAGTTTGTCGATCATTTCGAGGTTGTCCTCGATATTGTCCGGATAGCCGTTGAAGAATTTGTTCTCGTTGACCGAGCCGTTCGGTGACCCCTCGCCGGAGGCGCCGTTGTCGGCGGCGTAGATCACCAGCGTGTTCTCCAGCTGGCCGGTTTCCTCCAGATAGTCGATGATGCGCCCGACCTGGTGATCGGTGTATTCGGAGAAGCCGGCGTACACCTCGGCCATGCGGGCGAACAGCTTTCGTTCCGGCTCACTCAGTTCCGACCAGGGACGCACCGCATCGGCCTCGGCGAACGTGCCCGGCGGCATCGGATTGAATGCGCTGAGTTCGGTGCCCTCGGGCAGGATGCCGCGTTCGATCATGCGCGGCAGCACCCACTCGCGGTAGGCGTCGTATCCGTCGTCGAACCTGCCCTTGTACTTGTCGATCCATTCCTTCGGGGCATGGTGCGGCGCGTGGTTGGCGCCGGGGCAGAACCACAGGTAGAACGGTTTGCCGGGGTGGGTCTGGCGCTGATCCTGGAGGAACGAGATGGTTTTGTCCGCAAGGTCTTTCGACAGGTGGTAGCCCTCTTCGGGCTGATACGGCTGGTCGATGAAGTGGTTGTCCTCGGCCAGATCCGGATACCACTGGTTGGTCTCACCGCCGACGAATCCGTAGAAGCGATCGAAGCCCTGTCCCAGCGGCCACCGCTCCCGCGACGAGCCGGCGGTCCACTCGTCGACGGGGATGTTGTGGTTCTTGCCGACCCAGTAGGTGCCCCAGCCGGCCTTCCGCAATACGGTGGCAATCGAGGCGTTCTCCGGCGGGATGTGAGAGCTGTAGCCGGGAAATCCCGACGAGGTCTCCGAGATCGAGGCGAATCCGTTGAGGTGATGGTTGCGGCCGGTGAGGAAGGTGGAGCGGGTCGGCGAGCACAGCGCCGTGGTGTGCCATTGGCTGTAGGTCAGTCCATCGCGCGACAGCCGGTCCATGGTCGGCATCTCGATCCGCCCGCCGTAGGGCGACCAGGCCGCGCATCCGGTGTCGTCGTACAGCACGACCAGCACATTCGGTGCGCCCTCCGGTGCCTTCTTCGCCAGGAAGGCGTCCCAATCGGGAACCGAGTCCCGGATGTCGAGATTGACGACGCCCTTGAACTGCCTATCGCTCATCGCTGGAACCCCTGTCGGAGACTGGTCTGCGTCACGGAGTAAGTGCCGCCTGCGAGTGCACCACCGGCCGGCGCGGCAAGCCTCATCCGCCCGGGGTGAATCCGGGTTTCGCCGACGTGGCCGCGCACGCAGTTGCCGATACCGCCCACGACCGGGCGAATCGGGCGGTACGGTCGGGTCAGCGTACGGTCGGCTACCGCTGCCGGCGTTGACGTTTCGGACAGTGAGGGAGAGGAAGTCATGCCACACCGCACCGACTCCGGCACCCACCACGCCTGCTGCGCACCGGCAGCGGGAAAGAGCGCCGATTCGACCGGCCACGATGCCGATGCCGGTCGGCCGGGCGAGGCGGATCGCCGCGCGGAGTTCGATGCCGCGCTGGTCGCCGTTCCCGGCGGCACCTTCACCATGGGAGACGAGAGCCGCTGGGCCTATCCCGGCGACGGCGAGGGGCCGTGTCACCGGGTCACCGTCGACGCCTTCGCCATCGGCCGGTACGCGGTGACCAATGCCGACTTCGCCGCATTCGTCGCCGACACCGGCTACCGCACCGATGCCGAGAAATACGGCTGGTCATTCGTCTTCGCCGGCTTGCTGCCGCCGGATATGCCGCCCACCCGCGCGGTGGTCAACGCTCCGTGGTGGCGGCAGGTGGAGGGCGCGGACTGGGCTCATCCGTTCGGGCCCGACTCGGATGTCGGCACCATGGCCGACCATCCTGTCGTCCACGTCTCCTGGGAGGACGCCCGGGCCTTCTGCACGTGGTCGGGCACGCGGCTGCCCACCGAGGCCGAATGGGAGTACGCCGCCCGCGCCGGATCCACCGGCCCGTTTCCCTGGGGCGAGGACTTCGAGCCGGACGGGCAGCGGCACATGAATGTCTTCACCGGCGAATTCCCCCGCACGGCCCCCGGCGCGCATCTCGGTACGATGCCCGTGAATGCCTACGCGCCCAACGGTTTCGGACTCTACAACACCACCGGGAATGTGTGGGAGTGGTGTTCGGACTACTTCTCGCCGGACTACTACCGGCACAGTCCCGAAGCGAATCCCACCGGACCCGATCTCGGCCGCGACCGGGTGATGCGGGGTGGATCGTATCTGTGCCACCTGTCCTATTGCCGTCGCTACCGGGTCTCGGCGCGGCAGGGCAGCGAGCCGGTCTCCTCGACGGGGAACCTGGGCTTCCGAGTGGTCGCTGACAGACCGGTGCAGTGAGGTCCCGCCCGGCCGAACCGACCGGGGGGAGTGGAGGGCAGATGAGCAGCGCGGTGGCGCCGACGCTCACCGGTTATCGCCGCACCTGGCTGCGGCCCGATATCCTGGCCGGGCTCAGTGCGGGTGCGGTCGTGATTCCGCAGGCCATGGCCTACGCGACCATCGCGGATCTGCCGGTGCAGATCGGCCTCTACACCTGCATGGTGCCGATGGTCGTCTACGCGCTGCTGGGCGGGTCGCGTACCGCGAGCGTGAGTACTGGAGCGCGACCGACCTACGTGCCGTCGGGTGTGTGTGGGCCGGTCGCCGCGTGACGGAGATACGGAGTCAGTAGCTCTCGGACGCGTGTCGCCACAGTGTCGACGGGGGCGTGGTTTTCGACCATGCGCGAGGCGGTGAGAACGACGGCGTTGATCAGTTCGGCGGTCGTCGCCGGATCGGGTGCGCCGAGTTCGGTCAGCGCGGCGATCAGCGGCGTGCGGAGTTCGTCGTGAATGGCGCGGCCCTGGGCGGCGAGGGCGTCGGGCGCGATATGGGTCGAAAGCCCTTGTACCACCGCGTGTTCGCCCTCGTCGACCAGTTCGAGATTGACCAGCGCATAGGTCAGGACTTTGGCGCCGGGGTCGTCGGCCGCGGCCATGCGCTCGGTGATCCGTGCGCTCCAGCGGGGTAGCGCATCGGCCAGTACCGCCTCGAACAGCTCGTCTCGTGAGCCGAAATACTGATAGACGCTGGGCCGGGCCAGACCGGCGCGGGCGGCCACCTCGGCGAGGGTGGGCGCCGCACCGGTCTGTTCGGAGAGGATCGCGCGCGCGGCGTCGAGGAGGGCACGCCGCTGCGCCTGCCGGTGTTCCGCGACAGTCGCCGCCTGAATCCTCGGCACGAAACCTCCTTCTCGCCGCGGCCGGGACGGTGTTTCACCCGGCCGGGCCGCATCCGACCCTATGCGACAGTGCTATCACATCCTGTCGCGGTCACACTCGGTCACGGTGTGCCCCGACCCTCAGCGCTCGGGGGTGAGGCGGCCGTCGACCATGGTCAACACGCGGTCACAGCGGTCGAGGATGTCGTGGTCGTGGGTGACCATGACGGTGGCGACCGCCGCCGCGCGGGTTTCGCGAGCCAGCAGTTCCACCACCTCCGCGCTGCGGGCGCGATCCAGGGCGGCGGTCGGCTCGTCGACCAGCAGGACTCGCGGCGAGCCGATCAGCGCCCGGGCGATGCCGACGCGCTGGCGTTCACCGCCGGACAGCTGCTCCGGTCGCCGATTCGCCTTCTCGCCCATGCCGACCGCGCCGAGCAACTCTCGCGGATCGCGGCGGGTGCCGGTGAGGCGGGCAACCAGCCGCAGTTGATCGGCGGCCGTGAGCGCGGGCAGCAGGTTGCCCGATTGGAAGACGAAACCGATGTGGTGCAGCCGGAATCGGGTGCGCTCGCGCGGGCCCAGGGCGGTGAGATCGGTGCCGCCGATGCGAACCCGTCCGGTATCCGGAGTGGTGAGACCGCCCGCCACGGCGAGCAGACTCGATTTACCGGAGCCGGAGGGTCCCATGATCGCGACGAATTCCCCGGGGTTGACCGACAGATGCACGTCGTCCAGCGCGGTCACCGTATCAGCGCCGTCGCCGAGGGTGAGGGTTACGCCGTCGAGTTCGAGTCCCGTCTTCGAGTCGGAAAGGTCGCTCGCGCGCGCATCCTCTTGTGTCGCAGCGCCTTTGCGTGTGGTGAAGATGCTCATCGGTTGGCTCCCAAGGCGGTGAGGGGATCGATTCTGGTGACGCGCACGATGGCGGCGGCCGCGCCCAGCACGCCGAGCAACACCAGCAGGCCGGCTCCGGTGGCGACGGCTGCGGGTTCGAGCGTGAACGGCATGCCGTGGATGAAACTGCTGCCGCCGACGGCGATCAGCACTCCGATGGCGGTCGCGCCGACCAGCACCACCACGGCCTGGGTGAGTCCGTCGACGAGCAGGAACCGCGTCGGCGCGCCGATCGCCCGCAACACCGCCAGTTCGCCCGTGCGCTGGATGGTCCACACCAGGAAGAACGCGCCGACCACCAGTGCCGAGATCGCGTAGAGGAACGCCTTGATCATCGTCATGGTCGCCATCTCCGCCGTATATCCCGGGGAAGCGTCGTAGGAGGCGGTGCGGGTCATGGCGGTCGTGTCCGCGGCCGCGTCGCCGGCGGTCAGGTCGAGTTTCGCACCCGGCTGCGCGCGCAGCGCCACGGCACTGGCCTCCCGGTAGGACTGCTCTCGCACCTGCTCACCCGGTTTCGCCCCGGCGTGGATCTGCTGCCAGGTGTGCAGCGGCACGTAGGCGACATCCACGTGGCCGAAGGTCTGTTTGCCCGCGGTGACACCGACGATCGTCAGCGTCGTGCCGAGCCGATCGATGACGACGGTGTCGCCGAGTCGCGCACCCTTGTCGAGGGCGGTCGCGCTCACGACGATGCCGTCCGGCCGATCCAGTCCTGTGCCCTGCGCCGCCGCCGGTGCCAGGAACGACTGCGGTTCGACGCCGAACAGCGCGAAGTCGACCGCGACGCCACCGCCGGTCTTGGCGTTGACCAGCGTATTGCCGAAGGGGGCCGCGTCGGCCACGCCCGGCTGGGATCGCCACGCCGCTACCTGTGCGGTGTCGATCGTGCTGCGGGTGAATGCCGAATCGGTCTTCGTGCCGTGCGCGAAGGCGAAGGCGTCGACCGGCAGGGCGCGCAGGCCGGAGACACCGTCGTCGACGAGTCCGGACGACAGCCCGGACAGCATCACGGTCAGGATCGAGATGAGCGCGACCACGCCGCCCATCAGGCCGAATCTCACTCGCGCGTACCACAGTTCGCGCAGTGCCAGGAACATGACAACACTCCTCACGGCTGCCGCCGGTCGGACCGGCGGCGCGACAGCACCATCTTCCTGACGGTGCGTCGGTAAGATATCAACGCCGCGTCGGCAAAAGTTCGCCGGGGTGGTGAATCCGCCCAGAAAATACGAAAAGCCCTCTCGCACAAGGCGAAAGGGCTCGGAGGGTGGAGGTGGTCGCTCAGCCGGGCATCAGCATATGCCACTGTTCGAGAGTGGTCGGGCGCATGACGTAGTTGTTCTCGCGTACCGACGACAGGGCCGCGCTGGGTTCTTCCGAGTACCAGTGGCCGGGGTAGACGACCGGGTCGCCGGACAGCTCGGCCAGGTGGCGCAGGCTGCGGAACATGGCGTCGGAATCGCCGCCGGGGAAGTCGGTGCGGCCGCAGCCGTCCACGAACAACGTGTCACCGGCGACGAGCCGGTCCTCGAACAGGAAGCACTGGCTGCCCGGCGTGTGGCCGGGGGTGTGCAGGAATTCGATCTCGACGCCACCGACGGCGAGGGTGTCGCCGTGGTCGTGTCCGGTCAGCTCGCTCGGCGCGATACCGGTGACATTGGCGACCCAGGACAGTTCCTCGTGGTTCACGTGCACCGGAACCTGCACCCGCTCGAGCAGTTCCTTCACCCCGCGCAGGGTGAAACCCATCATCGTGCCGCCCACGTGGTCGGGATGATGATGGGTTGCCAGCACACCGGTCAGCCGCAGGCCGTCGGCCTCGGCGATATCGACCAGATCACCCGCCGCGTACGCGGGATCCACCACCACACATTCGCCGGACTCGCGATCACCGATCAAATACGAGAAATTCCGCATCTGCGTGGCAATCGGATCGCCGACGGCCCAGTCCCGGCCCGCCAGCAGTTGACGAAAATATAAACGATCGGATCCCATACGCACACCCTATTGTTCGCCGGCGAACTCCGCGCATCCGGACGCAATGTTGTGAATCGTCACGGCCGCGGGCCGCCAGATGGCTCGGATTCTCGGGCCGGCGCTCAGCTCAGCAGCGCGCCGAGTTCGTCCGCGGCCTCCGGGCCGTACGCGCCGCGCAACCGTCGCAGCGCGTCGTCGCGGTCGAGCGACCACTCCTGGGTGCCCACGGTTTCCAGCACCAGCACCGCGGTCAGCGAACCCAGCTGCGCTGAGCGCTGCAGGCTGAGTCCGGCGGTGTGCCCGGTGAGGAAGCCGGCCCGGAACGCGTCGCCGACGCCGGTCGGGTCGACCTGCGAAAGTTCCGGCACCACTTCGACATTCACCTCGACACCATCACCGTCGACGATCAGCGCGCCCTTGGCGCCGAGGGTGGTGACACGAATGCCGACCCGGCGGCCGATCTCCTCGGGGGACAGGCCGGTCTTCTGCAGCAGCAGGCCCCACTCGTACTCGTTGGTGAAAAGGTATGTGGCGCCGTCGATCAGGGCGAGCGCCTGGTCGCCGTCGAGGCGGGCCAGCTGCTGTGAGGGGTCGGCGGCGAACGGGATACCGAGCTTGCGGCACTCCTCGGTGTGGCGCAGCATCGCGTCGGGATCGTTGGCGCCCACCAAAACCAGGTCCAGCGAACGGTTTTCGGCCACCTCGGCGATCGAGATGTCGCGGGCCTCGCTCATCGCGCCGGGATAGAACGACGCGATCTGGGCCATGCTCTCGTCGGTCGTGCAGACGAAGCGCGCGGTGTGCGCGGTGTCGGAGATCCGCACCGCCGAGCAGTCCACGCCGTGGCGCTCGAGCCAGTCGCGGTACTCACCGAAGTCGGGGCCGACCGCGCCGACCAGCAGCGGGTTCCCGTTCAGCAGACCCATCGCGTACGCGATGTTGCCGCCGACACCGCCTCGGCGAATCACCAGATCGTCGACCAGAAAACTCAACGACACGTGCTGCAACTGATCGGCAAGCAGGACGTCGGAGAATTTCCCCGGAAAACGCATCAAATGGTCGGTCGCGATGGAAGCGGACACAGCGATGGTCACGAAGCCCGGTCCTTGTCTGTCGAGGGCGGAATCAGCCTTACCGTACCGTGTGCACGACACGGCGCGGAACCTCCGCAGAGATTCCGCGCCGGGAGCAGATCGTCAGTTGAAGCTGTCGCCGCAGGCGCAGGAGCCGGTGGCGTTCGGGTTGTCGATCGTGAAGCCCTGCTTCTCGATCGTGTCGACGAAGTCGATGGACGCGCCCTGAACATAGGGGGCGCTCATCCGGTCGACGGCCAGCTTGACCCCGCCGAACTCGGCGGTCAGGTCGCCGTCGAGGGTGCGATCGTCGAAGAACAGCTGGTACCGCAGACCCGCGCAACCGCCCGGCTGCACCGCGATGCGCAGCGCCAGATCGTCGCGGCCCTCCTGGTCCAGCAGCGCCTTCGCCTTGGACGCGGCGGCGTCGGTCAGGATCACACCGTGGGTGGTGGTCTCGTTCTGCACAGTCATGAAGTCTCCTCGCAGACCCTCGTTACCCGTGAACGTTGTTTCCGTGAACAGCGCACGGCTCGGTAGCTGTCAACGCCACGTCGCGGGTGGCTATTCCAATCTTGCCACTGCGCGCGCCGGCGTGGGCCCGTCGGCCCCGGAATTGCCGGGTGGAGGGCGCTCGGACGTGCGAATCACCACACCCGCGGGGCGTGTCGTGGGGTACAGACCGGCCGGTCGGAGCCGGTTTGCCGGTATGGGCGGTATGACCGATCACACAGGCTCAGCGGAGACCGTATTTCCAGGCCGGTATGCCATCCAATAGCCTGGTCGGCGTGAAGTTCCTGCGCCGTGGCGATGCCAGCACCACCGACGACCACGTCGACGACACGTCGGCCGCGACCGACGACGACACGGCCACGGCAGCGCAGCGGCCCACACCGACCGCCGGCAAGGGGCGCCCGACGCCCAGGCGCCGCGATGTCGAGGGCAGGCGCCGCGGGCCGGTCGCGCCCGCGCCGCTGACCGCCAAGGAGGCCCGGGCCAGGCGCAAGGCCACCCGCGGCAACCGCGAGGAACGCAAGGTCGCCTCGGCCGAACGCCGGGCCGCCGCCGCCGATCGCCGCGCCCGGATGCTCGCCGGTGAGGACAAATATCTGCTGCCGCGCGACCGCGGCCCGGTTCGTGCCTACGTCCGGGACCTGGTCGACGCCCGCCGCAATCTGGTCGGATTGTTCATGCCGCTGGCGCTGGTGCTGATCCTGACCATGTTCCTCACCCCGCAGGTGCAGGCCTACGTCACCCTCGCGATGATCGTGATGATGCTGTTCATGGTCGCCGAGGGCTTCGTGATCGGCCGCCTGATCAACAAGCGGGTGCAGGAGCGCTATCCCGACGACACCACCTCGAGTTGGTCGCTGGGCTGGTACGCCTTCGTGCGCGCCTCCCAGATCCGCCGCATGCGCGCCCCGAAGCCGCGGGTGTCGCCCGGCGACGCGGTCTGAGTTTCGGGGATCCGGCGCCGGACCGCACGATCGTTCTCCGCGCGGGCGGCCGTATGTCCGGTCGGCGGGGCGGTTGCTGTGTACGTCTGGTCGAGGGCCGCCGCGAGTGTGCTGAACCGCGGCGCCGGACGGATCGAACTCGGCCGTTGCGGGGGCCTCGGGCTCGGAGAAGCAGCGCCTCGGGTGTGCGGCGGTCGGGGTACGGGCCGATTGGTACCGTGCTGACGTGGTGAACGATGCTGCGGGCGGCCGAGGGCTGCGGACGCTGGTGCTCGGTGGGGCGCGCTCGGGAAAATCCGCCTATGCCGAGGAGGTGGCCGGCCGCAGCGGACCGGTGCGCTACGTCGCGACCGCGGTTCCCGATCCCGCCGACGCCGACTTCGCCGATCGTATTGCCGCCCATCGCGTTCGGCGCCCCGGCACCTGGCATGTGGTGGAGGGCGATCCGATCACCGTGCTCGGTGACTCGGCGCCGGTGACGTTGATCGACGACCTCGGCACCTGGTTGACCGCCCGCATCGACGCGCGCGCGGCCTGGGAATCGCCGCGCGGAACCGTCGGCCCCGATATCGACGCGCTGGTGGCGGCGGTGACCGGCTATGCGGACCGCCTGCTGATCGTGAGCCCGGAGGTGGGACTGGGTGTGGTTCCGGCGACCGCGTCGGGACGACTGTTCCAGGACGAGATCGGGACGCTGAATCAGCGGCTCGCGGCGGTGTGCGACGAGGTCGTGCTGGTTGTCGCCGGAGTGCCGGTAGTCCTGAAGGGGGCCGGTACTTCGACCGGAAGCGGGATCGCGGCGGCCTCCGCCGCGGTCGCGGCCGCCGGGCTGGGAGATGTTGCGGCGCAGCGAGTCCTGGCTTCCGACAGCGCTGATTCCGCGGGCCGGGAGCGTCCGGTCCACGGGTCCGGTTTCGCCGACTCCGCTGCGGCGGAAAAAGCGTTGTCCTCCGGTCACGATGCGGACGGCGGCGCTACGCCGGCCTCGGACGCCGGAGCTACCGCTGCCGGCTCGGTGGTGGCTTCGACCCCGCGTGGCCTCGCCGAATTCGACGGCACCACACCGGCATTCGGTCCGGTCGCCGCGCCCGACGCACGGGTGCGGGCCGAGGCCGAGCAGCGGCAGTTGCAGTTGACCAAACCGGCGGGGGCGCTCGGGCGGTTGGAGACGCTGGGCAATTGGGTGGCGGCGTGCCAGGGGGAGTGCCCGCCGCATCAGTTCCGGCGTGCCCGGGTCGTGGTGTTCGCAGGCGACCACGGTGTGGCGCGACACGGCGTGTCGGCGTATCCGAGCGAGGTGACCGCGCAGATGGTCGCCAACTTCCTGGCCGGTGGGGCGGCGGTGAACGCGCTGGCGCGCCTCGCCGACGCGACCGTGCGGGTGGTGGACATCGCGGTGGACGCTGACACCGATCCGTCGGTCTCGGCACACAAGATTCGCCGCTCCAGCGGCGCCATCGACCGTGAGGACGCCCTCACCGAAGCCGAGCTGTACGCCGCGCTGGCGGCGGGCCGCGCGATCGCCGACGAGGAGATCGACAGCGGGGCCGACTTGCTGATCGCCGGCGATATGGGAATCGGAAACACCACGCCGGCAACGGTTCTCATCGCCACGCTCACCGACACCGAGCCGGTGGTGGCGATCGGCCGCGGCACCGGCGTCGACGATGCCGGATGGATGCGCAAGGCCTCCGCGATCCGCGACGCCATGTGGCGTGCGCGCCCGCACCGCCAGGACCCGTTCGCGCTGCTGCGGATCGCCGGTGGCGCCGATTTCGCCGCCACCGCCGGCTATCTCGCTCAGGCCGCCGCACGGCGCACGCCGGTGATTCTCGACGGTGTGGTGGTCACCGCAGCTGCGCTCATCGCCGAAATGCTCGCTCCCGGCGCGAAGCGCTGGTGGGTGGCGGGGCATCGGTCCACCGAGCCGGCGCACCCGCTGGCCCTCGCCAAGCTCGATCTGGAGCCGCTGGTCGAGCTGAACATGCGGCTCGGTGAAGGCTCCGGTGCGGTGAGCGCGCTGCCGCTGCTGCGTGCGGCCGTCGCCGCGCTCTCGGAGATGTCGACCTTCGGTGAGGCGGGGGTGAGCACCGCCGAATCCGATTCGGCCGCACCGGAAGTCGTGTCCTGAACGAGGGGCGCGGACCGGATCGCCCGGCCCGCACGGCCGGCCCCCCGAGCACGCGGCGGAAGGCCGGCCGGATCGGGTATCTCGTCGATCACCAGCGCGCCGGGTGTCGTCGGTCGGCGGCGCCGCACGCAGCATCGAGATGTGCGTGCTCTGGCATCGCCGGATCGGGGTTCCGGCCGTGATCGCGGCGGCTCGTCTCGCGCTCTCGTGGTTGACGGTGCTGCCGGTGCGCGGACCCGAGACGGTCGACCGCAGGGCGGCGGCGGGAGCGATCGCGGCCGCGCCGGTGGTCGGGGCGGTGCTGGGGGCCGGTGCCGCCGGGTTGCTGTGGGTACTGATCCGGGCCGGAACGGGTTTCGCGCTGGCCGGGCTGATCACCGTCGGTGCGCTGGGTCTGGCGACCCGCGGAATGCATCTGGACGGACTGGCCGATACCGCGGACGGGCTGGGCAGTTACGGCCCGCCGGAGCGTGCCCGGGAAATCATGAAGAGCGGCGGGGCGGGGCCCTTCGGGGTGGCCGCGTTGATCTTCGCCATCGGGGTTCAGGCGCTGTCGTTCGCCGCCCTCGCCGAGCACGGCCGCTGGTTCGCGGTCGGGCTGGCGGTGGCCGTCGGACGGGTTGCGGTCGTCCTCGCCTGCCGCGGATACGCTTCCGCTCCCGGCGCCGGATTCGGTGCGCTGGTGGCGCGCACGCAGTCGGCGGTGACACCGGCGGTCTGGACTCTCGCCGCGCTCGTCGCCGGCGTCTTCGCCGCGCCCGCGTCCTGGCTCGGGCCGGTCGCGGTCGCCGTGGCTCTGGCGGGTGCGGCTGTGCTGGTGTGGCATTGTGTGCGGCGTTTCGGCGGGCTCAACGGTGATGTGCTCGGCGCCGCCGTCGAGGTGACCGTCGCGGTCACCGCCGCGGTGCTGTCACTGTCCTGAGTTCCTCGCACCGCCCGATCGGCCGTACCGTTTCATCCACCCTGAAGGACTCCGACCAGCGAAAATGATTGTGCGTCAATAACGCAACGGCGTTGCCCCTGTTTGGGAATGAAACATCGGGGTATCCGTGAGCAATGACGGTGATAGAGCGGATCGCCGTTGTTGCCGCCCGTCGACGATGCCGAGCGCACGCGCGGCGATACCGGAGCCCGCCGAATTCGCAGCCCCCGGTATCGAGCGCAGGACCACCGCGCGATAAGACGACCTCGCGATCGACGAACGGTGCACCGAGGTCGAAGAGGGGAGCAGGTTTGTCGATTTCATCCCGTGAATCGAAGCGCAGGAACCCGGACAAAGGCTATGTCGCCCTGCTGGGTTGGAGTCTGAACGCGGTCGAAGCGGTGGACCGATTCGATCGGCGTTATGTGGTCGTTGCCCCGGAGTGGGCAGAGGAATATTGCACCGAGAACGAAATACCCTACCTCCGCTGGAATTTCGAGCGACTCAACGACCGGTCGATGGAAATCGCCGAGACCCTGAAGGAGATGGGCGTCGACGTCGCCATCCCGATCTTCGAGGAGACCGTGGAATGGGCGGGTGCGATCAACTCGGTGCTGCTGGACAATCCGCGGCTGCTCGGCCAGGCCATGCTGCTGCGCGACAAATCGCTGATGAAGCGGCGCGCGCAACTGGGCGGTATCCGGGTGGGCATCTTCGAGGAGGCACACGAGCGTGACGACGTCATCCGGTTCCTCAAGCGCGTCAACCAGACCCTGCTCAAACTCGACGGCGACCCGAACGATCCGATACATGTCAAGGCCTTCGACAAGGCCGGCTGCCTCGGTCACCGGGTGATCCGCACCCCCGACGAGATCGACGCCATCCCCGACGACGAGTTCCCGGTCCTGATGGAATCCCATTTGGACGGTTGGGAATTCGCGGTCGAGGCGTGGATCCACGACGGCAAGATCCGATTCCTCAACATCTCCGAATACGTGCGGCTCGGCTACTCCGTCTTCGTCCCCGCGACCCCGGAACTGGAAAAGTACCGGCCGGAGATCACCCGGCAGGTCGAAAAACTGATCAAGACCTTCGATATCGAATTCGGGTTCGTCCATCCGGAGTATTTCGTCACCAGCGACGGTGAGATGTACTTCGGCGAGGTCGCCTATCGCCCGCCCGGGTTCAAGGTGTTCGAATTGCTCGAGCGCGCATACGGATTCAACGCCTATCACGCGCTGGTACTCGCATTCGATCCGAAGACCACCGAGGAGGAGATCGTGGAGTTCTTCCCTCGGGAAGTGGTGGATGCGAAAGGACATGCCGGCTCGTTCGGCGTCTACCCGCGGCGGCGGGTGGTCAGCCGGTTGTCGATCCCGGAGGAGACGGAGGATCACGAGTATTTCGAAACCCACGAGCTCACCGCCCCGCTGTCGGAAAAGGTCACCAAGCGAACCGCATTCGGCAATCACTGGGGTCTGCTGTACTTCTTCGGCGAAGACCCGTACGCTCTGCGGGACCTGCTGAAGCGACAGGAAGAACTCGACTTCTACGTATGAATCCTTCTCGGCAGGAATGGATCACGGGAGGATCCTGATTGACTCCACTCGGCAGCGACGACGACACTCTGGACAGACGTCTCGCCACGCTGGACGAAGCCACGCGAATTCTGGGCGCCACCAGCGATTTCGGTAAGCAGGTGAAGCTGTCCAGGGTGCTGGGTGCGCTGCGGCGGGTGCTGCTGCTGCCCGGCGGCTGCGCGGCGGTGCGGGCGCGGGCGAGCGGTCTCGAGGCGGCCGGGCTGTTCCTGGGCACCGACTGGGCGAAACCGGAGATCCTCATCCCGGCGCTGAGTGTGGGCTCGTTGCGCAGCGCCAACGCCGACACGGTAGTGCTGGAGACGGTGAGCGATCTGCGCCTGCTGGCGGTGGCCAAGGGCGAGTTCACGCATCCGTCGGTGAGCGCGGAGCAGGCGCTGGGGCATCTGTCGCAGGTGCTGGCGGTGAACCTGAGTCTGCTGTTCACCCCGCCCAGCGAGGCCGAACGCGAACAGCAGGGGCGGATGGCGCGGGTCTCGCGGGAGCTGCTGCATCACCTGGTGGAGGAGATCGGCTACGAGAAGGTGCTCGAGCATCTCGTCGACGAGATCTGGCGGATTCTGCGCCAGCGACCCATCCAGGTCGAGCAGGTGAAGCGGATGATCACGCAGATCGCCGTCGCCCGCAGCAATCCCGATATCGATCTCGGCGCCACCGGGCTGGGTGCGGACCGGCTGATCAGCAGCCTCTACGGCACCACCGACGCCTGCCGGGAGGATCCGGGCGTCGAGGTCTACCGCACGCGCCTGGACGGTATGGACGACAGCGCATTGCAGTACGAGGCAACGGGTTTCGCGCGCTCGATGCACGACACCGGGCTGGTGTCGCCGTATCACGCGGTCCTGCTGCGGTTCCTGCTGACCAAGGGGGAATATCTGCTCGGTGAGGCGCTGGGCTTGTCCAGCACCGGGCGCGACAGCCTGCTGTGCTACCACGAACTCGTGCGCAACCTGATCGAGGAGGCCGTGCACGTCGAGACCGCGCAGGGCATCTACGGGCTCGCGCTGCTGCTGGAGCGGGGGATTCTGTATCAGCCGCCGGTCGCGCCCGCGCTGTGGCGGCAACTCGCGCTGCAGGTATCGCCGCGCTCGCGGGAGCGGCTGCACGAGGTGTTCGGGCCGGTGCCGGACGCACGGGCGCGGTTGCTGTCCGGGATGCTGTCGATTCTGGGCCTGCCGCTCGGCGTGGGACAGGGCGACAACCCGACCTGCCAGTCGGCGCGCGCCCTGTCGATGTGGGCTTACAACGATCCCGACTATCTGTTGCAGACCGTGGCGTGGGCGGCCCGCGACGACGAGATCGTCATGCATTTCGAGGGACAGCCGATCTCCTCGAAGGAGGCCGGTGCCGGGGTCGCGACCTCGCTGCCGATGGACCTTGACCCGGTATCGCTGCTGGTCGTCCCGCATCTCGA
Organism: Nocardia sp. 852002-20019_SCH5090214; assembly: GCF_001665865.1. Classification (NCBI taxonomy): domain Bacteria; kingdom Bacillati; phylum Actinomycetota; class Actinomycetes; order Mycobacteriales; family Nocardiaceae; genus Nocardia; species Nocardia sp. 852002-20019_SCH5090214. The sequence goes on from NZ_LZMK01000285.1 coordinate 97,203, forward strand.
TCGGATCTACGCCGAAATGGGGCGGCGCTGCGCCGGGCGCGAGGGCGATCCGCATCGGTGGATCAACCCCGAATTCCACGGCTGGTGGTCCGGCCGCGGATTCCGCATCAATGTCGACGTCGAGACCGGGCGGCTGATCGACGTCGACGAATTCCTGCGGCACTTCTACGCCAGCTACCACCCCTTCTACAACGGCAATCAGCCGCTGATCCACCCGCAGCCGGCCGGCATCGCGGTGACCGACAGCGCCGCCCGGTTCGTCGGCTGGCACGCGATCACCATCCTGCGGGTCAGCCTCGATCCGCAGGACACCATGCGGGTCTATTTCTACAATCCGAACAACGACAGTGGCCAGGACTGGGGCGACGGCGTGGTCGTCGGCACGGCCGGGCACGGGGAACGGTTCGGTGAGGGATCGCTGCCGTTCGAGCAATTCGCCTCGCGGCTCTACATCTTCCACTTCGACCCGCTCGAACGCGGCGAACCGGCCGCGGTGGCGCGTCCGGAGCTGGATCGGGTCGTCGGCTACATCCACCGCAGCTGGGGTGCCGACCGGTTGCCGGAGATCGTGAGCGATGCGCCGTCGTGACCCGGCGGATAGGTTGCGTGCACGGACGATTCACGGTGGCGAGCGGCTCTCGTGGCCGCGGGCGACGCGACCGCCGCGCGATCGTCGTGCTGTGGGTCAGCTGTCGGAGCGGGGGCGGGTGAGGATGAAGGAGTCCACCGGTTTCAGCGTGTCGGTGACGGCGTAGTAGGTGGCCGTCATGGTGGTGTGGCCGCCGGGGGAGCCGGGGTTCACGTCGAAAGCGCAGAAACCGTATGGGTGTTCGGGGTCTTTGAAGGCGGACCAGGGTGCTTGCTCCATCACGTAGATCGGCGCCTTCTTACCCGTGCCGGGGTCGACGGCGCCGACACCGGTGATCACCCGGCACTGCTGTCCGGGGAAGAACAGCCCGTTCGAGGGGGCGGAGGTGCCGCCGCCACCGATCACGAGATGCACTGTGCCCTTGGAGGTGTCGATGATCTCGGGTGCGGTCGCGGTGGCGGGTGTGACCGCCTCCGGGACCGGTTTCGGGGTGAGGGTGTCGCTGCCGAGGACGCCGCGGACGGGATGTGAACGCTCGTAATGGTGTTCGTGTCCGCACAGCACCAGATCGACCTGGTAGCGGTCGAACAGCGGCAGCCACTCCTGGCGGATCCCCAGATCGGCGCCGTTGGCCTTATCGGCCGAGGAGATCGCGGTCTGGTGCATGAACACGACGATCCAGTCGATGGCGCGGTCGGCTCGAGCGGCGGCCAGTTCCTCGTCGAGCCAGCGCTTCTGGGCGCCGCCCGAGTAGCCGTGCACGTAGGAGTTGCCGCCGTCCTGCAGGCAGATGTCGTCGTTGGCCACCGCGATCACCCGGACCGCGCCGACCGTGAAGGCGTACCAGAGCCCGCGCGCGAGATCCTCGGCCCCGCTGTCGGGCACGGTGAAATACGTTTGGAACGCCTCGTAACCGATCGGACCGTTGCCGCGTTCGTTCTCGTGATTGCCGGGCGCCGGCATCCACGGTCGGTGGCGAGCGGAGCGAGAATTGTTGGCCCACCAGTCGTTCCAGGTGCGGATCCGGTCGGTGGCGAGATTGGCGTAGCACAGGTCGCCGTTGACGAGATTGAAAAGCGGGGCGAGATGTTCGATCCCCGCGGTGACATCTCCGGCGACGGGGGAGCCGAGGTTGTCGTTGACGTAGCGGCCGTTGTCCAGTTTGCCGAGCGTCGGGGTGCCCTGATCGCCGAAACTGGTGAAGCGGAACGCGGCCCGGCCCGCCGGCGCGGTGCGGTGTGTGCCCAATTCCGGTGTGGCGCCGTCGTGTCCGGCCGCGTAGATGTAGTCGGTGTCCGGCGTGAGCCCGCTCAGCACCGCGTGATGGGCGTACACCTCCGTGCCCGAGGCGGCGTCCCGGTAGACCCGGGTCTGCGCCTGGGCGGTCGCGCCGAAACCCGTTGTCGCCGTGCCGAATCGCACCACCGGATTGCGCACCGAACCCGGACTCTGCCAGCTCACCACGGCCTCGCGCGCGGCGTCGGCGCCGAACTGCAGGTGCAACCCCGTGACCGGTGGTGCCGCCACCCGGGCCGGCTCGATCGCCAATTCCGGCGACAGCGGCCAGAATCGCCCGCCGCTGCCGGTCGACGATCCGTCGCCGTGCAATGCCGCCGTCGTCCCCGCGCCCACGGCCAGCCCGGCGATCGCCGCCGCCCCCGACGCGCCGAACAGCCACCGCCGGCTCACCCCGCGCGATCGGTCGGGGCGAGCGCCGCCATCCTCGGGCCCTCCTACTCGAGCAGCGGCGTCCGGCCCGGCGGTGTCATCTCCGTGCGTACCGCCGCCCGGCGTCGAACCAGGACCCGCCCCCGCCCCGGCGCTACCCGCCTGCTCCGATACCGGCTCCGACGCATCCCGCTCGTCCATCCCTCCACCCAACCGTGCGCGGGTTCAGAAAACCCCACGCCACGGCGAACGCCGGGTGAATCACGAGCCGAACGCCATCGAGAACCGGTCCGCCGCCCTGCTCAGGCGCGAGCGGCGATGCGGGCTTGCACTTCCGGGCGCCGCAGCGGAGGAACCGACTTCGGCGGGGCTTTGCGCTCTGGCAGCGCCGCCAGCAGCCGGGTGGTCGCCGCCGCGATCTCGGCGACGGCCTCCTCGACCGCGGGGCGGGTGGTCTCGGAGATGCTGCTCAGACCACCCACCTTGCGGACGTACTGCAGCGCGGCCGCGTCGATTTCCTCAGGTGTCGCCGCGGGGTCCAAGCCGCGCAGCGCGGTGATGTTTCGGCACATGCTTACGAGGGTAGGCCGCGTGCCGGTTGCGATCGAGCCGTCTGATACCGGCTCAGGCGGCGCTGCCGCTCGAGAACGGCGAATAGCCGTAGCCGTAGCCATACCCGTAACCACCGGTCCACGGGCTGTACCACCCGGGATAGCCGCCGTAACCTCCGCGCGGGCCGCCCCAGCCGGGCATTCCCCAGCCGCCGTGATGGCCCCAGCCGTGATGCCCCCAGCCGTGGACGAACTGGATATCGGTTCCGGGTGTCTGGACTTCCTGGGACTGGGCCGGGGCCACCGCCGGTTCGGCGAGAGCGGGGCCGGCGGCCGCCACGATCGGGGCCGCCGCGATGGCGACCGCGATCACCGTGCGGGACATGCGGGTGCGGATCTTCGAGGGCAGTTCGTTTCGAACCATCGGAATTCCTTATGTACGTGTCTCGGTCATATCCGTCCACGGCTCGAGCCGAGCCGCTCAACTTGCTTGACGCCATTTAATGTACCGCTATTTAACGGCACGTTCAAGAGCGTCGAAAAGATGACGTGACGTCTATGCACGCGTACGAAAGGAAATCGATGAGGCCAGCGCCGCACCGCCGCGCCGTGATCGGCCGCGGTGCGACGCCGCCTCGCGGTAACGGCTAGAGCCGCACGGGGTAGGTGGGCTCCTGAATATCGGGCTTGATCCGGTTCTCGACGAAGATGCCGTGCCAGATCATGAACACCAGCAGGGTCCACAGGCGACGGCTGTGGTCGCCGTTGCCGGCGCGGTGTGCCTCGAGCATCGCCTTGATCGCGGACTTGTCCAGCAGATGGTCGGTCTGCGATTCCGCGATCTGGGTGGCGGCCCAGTCGTAGAGCTCCGGGCCGCGCAGCCAGTGCCGCAGCGGCACCGGGAAGCCCAGCTTCGGCCGGTGCAGCACATGCGGCGGGACGATCGTCTCGAGTGCGCGACGCAGCGCGTACTTGGTGGTCTCCTTGGTGATCTTCTGCTGATACGGGATCTGCTCGGCGACCGCGAACACCTCGGGGTCCAGGAACGGCACCCGCAGCTCCAGCGAGTTGGCCATGGTCATCTTGTCGGCCTTGACCAGGATGTCGCCGCGCAACCAGGTGAACAGGTCCAGATGCTGCATGCGCGCCACCGGATCCCAGCCGCGTGAGCGCGCGTAGATCGGGGCCGTCACATCCTGGTGCGTCCATTCCGGACGGAATTCGCGCAGCACCGCCCGCAACTGGGCGTCGTTGAAGCTGCGGGCGTTGCCGTAATAGCGCTGCTCGAGCGGCAGCGAACCGCGATGCAGCAGGCTCTTGCCGCGCGTTCCGTCCGGAATCCGGTCCGAGAGCTTGCCGGCCAGTCGCCGCACACCCTTCGGCAGGTATTCGAAGGGCTTGAGCGACAACGGTTCCCGATAGATCGTGTAGCCGCCGAACAGCTCGTCGGAACCCTCACCGGAGAGCACCACCTTGACGTGCTTGCGGGCCTCCTGCGCCACGAAATACAGCGGCACCAGTGCCGGATCGGCCACCGGATCGTCGAGGTACCAGACGATCTCGGGGATCGCGCCGGCGAACTCCTCGGGGCTCACGGTGCGGATGAAATGCTTCGCGCCGATCGCCTCCGCGGTCTCGGCCGCCACGTCGGCCTCCGAATACCCCTCCCGCTCGAACGCCGAGGTGAAGGTGAGCAGATTCGGGTTGTGCCGGATCGCCAGCGCCGCGATCGCGGTGGAGTCGATGCCACCGGACAGGAAGGCGCCGACGGTGACGTCCGCGCGCATGTGCTTGGCGACCGAATCCTCGAGCACCGCCGCGATCTCGCGGTAGCGTGCCTCCTCCGAGCCGGCCGCGAACGGGCGCACCCGGAAGTTCGGCTCGAAGTAGCGGGTCACTTCCGGCGCGGCCCCGGGACGCAGCGTGGCGTAGCATCCCGATTCCAGCCGGCGGATGTTCGCGTGCAGCGACTCCGGCTCCGGCACGTACTGCAGCACCGTGTAGTGCTCGAGCGCGCGCGGATCCAGCGCATCCGACAGATTCAGCGCGGGCAACAGTTCCAGCAGGCTCTTCTTCTCGCTGGCGTAGGCGGTGCCGCCCGGGCCGGTGGCCAGGAACAGCGGCTTGATGCCGAACGGGTCGCGGGCCAGCACCAGCTCCTGGGTTTCGGTGTCCCAGATGGCGAAGGCGAACATGCCGCGCAGCTTGGAGAATGCCGCGGTGCCCCAGTGGTGATAGGCCGCGACGATCGCCTCACCGTCGCCCTCGGTGGCGAACCGCGCCCCGAATTCGTCGCTCAGCTGCGCGCGCAACTCCAGGTAGTTGTAGATCTCACCGTTGAACGCCAGCGCATAACGCTGCGGATTCTCCGGCGGACCCCAGCGCAGCGGCTGATGCGAATGCTCGATGTCGATGATCGAGAGGCGGTTGAAGCCCAGGATGATGTGTTCGTCGTGCCAGGTGCCGCGCTCGTCCGGGCCGCGATGGCGCCCGCACTGCAAGGCGTCGTACACCTGCTGTACGACGGAGTCGGTGGCCACATCGGCGGTCAGAAATCCCAGCAGTCCACACACTGCGTCGAGAACCTCGTTTCCGGATCGGGTACGCGGAGAACATTCGAAACCAGTCCCCGAGTATGCCGCACCGCGGCCCGGCTCGTCGCCTCGCTGGGCGGCGGTCGCCCTCGCCTGGGATTTCGCGCCCGCGCGCGCGGGCGGCGCAACCGATCGGCCGGGATCGCACCCGGTGGCCGGTGTGTCGAAAGCGACCCGGGCACAACGCGGGAGGCGGTTTGGTCTACGCTGCGTAGTACTCGGGAACTCTCGTGGTCGGCCGTGCGTTCGGCGCGGCTCGCGAAAGGCTCCCGAACGTGCTGAAAACGCGCTGCCCGGCATCCGGGTGGCGCCGTGTCGGATGGACGACCAGGAAGGCGTTGAGCGTGGCGCACAAGGCGAGCGAAGCGATAGGGGCACGACCCGCCCGGGTACGGCGGGGCCGCATCCTTCGGCGGGCCGGGCTGGCGGTGTCCATGGGGATCACCGTGATGCTCGTCTCGGGCTGCTCGATCGACAATCCCGTGCTTCGGTTCGGCTGGCCCACGGGTGTGACCCCGCAGGCGACCCGGATGCGGGAACTGTGGACGTGGTCGGTCGTCGCCGCCCTGGCGATGGGTGTGCTGGTCTGGGGTCTGACCTTCTGGACCGTGACCTTCCACCGCAAGAAGAAGACCTCCCCGGAGTTCCCGCGGCAGACCGGGTACAACGTGCCGCTGGAGCTGACCTACACGGCGATTCCGTTCGTGATCATCGCGGTGCTGTTCTACTTCACCGTGGTCGTGCAGAACTACGTGCACGAGAAGACCTCGAACCCGGATGTGGTCGTCGACGTGACCGCGTTCCAGTGGAACTGGAAGTTCGGTTACCAGAAGGTCGTCGGTCAGAACGGCCAGGTCTACGAGGGTGTCGACCAGACCCGTCAGGCGCTGAACGAGCAGATCCAGTCCGAGTACAAGGAGCGCACCGCCGACGGCCACCCGCAGCCGGGTCCGGTGCACGGCCTGCCCGCCAACGACATCTCCTACCTGCACTACGACAAGGTCGAGACCATCGGCTCGTCCAACGAGATCCCGGTGCTGGTGCTGCCGACCAACAAGGTCGTGGAATTCCAGCTGGCCTCCGCCGACGTCATCCACTCCTTCTGGGTGCCGGAGTTCCTGTTCAAGCGCGACGTGATGCCGAACCCGAAGGAAAACCACTCCGACAACACCTTCCAGATCACCAAGATCGAGCACGAGGGTGCTTTCGTCGGCCGCTGCGCGGAGATGTGCGGTACTTTCCACTCGATGATGAACTTCGAAGTGCGTGCCGTGACGCCGGACAAGTTCGACAAGTACATCGCCGCCCGCGAAGCGGGTAAGACCAATGCCGAGGCCCTGTCGAGCATCGGCGAGTCGCCGGTCGCGACCACCACGCACCCGTTCGACACCCGTCGCACCGCGCGTGAAGCCAGCCAGGCCGAGAGCAAGTAAGAAGGGTACTGAACAGACATGAAGGTCGAAGCACGCATCTTCGAGCTGCTCACGGTGTTCTTCATCATCGTGGCCGTCGTCTACGGATTCTTCACCGGCCAGTCCCGCACCGGCGTCGAGTGGGCGGGTACCACCGCCATCGTGCTGACCGCCGGACTGACGCTGATCGTCGGCACCTACTTCCGCTTCGTGGCGCGCCGGTTGGATCTGCGCCCGGAGGACTACGAAGAGGCCGAAATCGTCGACGGTGCCGGCGACCTGGGCTTCTTCTCGCCCGGCAGCTTCTGGCCCATCCTGCTGGCCGGTTCCGCCTCGGTTACCGCGCTCGGCTTCGCGTTCTTCCAGTACTGGCTGATCGGCCTGGGCGTGCTCTGCATCCTGGCCTCGGTCGCCGGTCTGGTGTTCGAGTACCACGTGGGACCCGAGAAGCACTGAGCATCCGACGCTCGAGCGCCCCGGCTTCGGCCGGGGCGCTTCGTCGTTGATGGGGGCTTTACGAGAAATCGCCGAGAGGGAATATCGCCGGAAATGCCGAACGCCCCGACATGTCTGCCGGGGCGTTCGGTCTTCGCAGTGGGTCAGTCGGGGGTGTGGTAGCGGCGGGCGCGTTCGGAGCGGCAGATGTCGTCGATGCCGGAGGTGATGTCGCGCAACAGTTCCGGGGCGCCGGAGCGGCCGGAGTAGGTGCCGGTGGGGCGCAGGCGGCAGGTGAAGGTGATGAAGCCGTGGTCCTCGCCGGCGGACTCGTGCAGATACGGGGACCGCACGCCGTAGGTCATGGCGGAGATGACCGTGATGGCGCCGCTGCGCTCGCGATGTTCGGCGAACAGGTCGTGCAGGCGGTGGAAGACGGTGCTGTAGCTGCTCAGGGGCGCGAAGACCGCCACCCGGTAGGCCGGGCCGCGCTCGGAGGAGCTGATCACGGTGTCGGCGAGATATTCGGCGTCGCGCAACGTGAGTACCTTGGGGGCGAACATCAGCGCACCGGCGGCGGCGTTGCGCACCGGCATACCGGCGCGGCCACCCGCGGCCGAGGCGATGGCGCCCAACGACTTTCGCGCCCGCGCACCCAGTTCGCGGCGGGCCCGCAGCGAGGGGGTGGCGGTGGTGGGGTGCAGACTCGACCACTGGCCGAAGCGGACCGTGCCCAGCTGGATGTTCCCGGTGCCGACCGGACGCGAGACGCGCAGCGGCGCGGTGTCGACCCAGCGGCCGACCTGCAGCAGGGCATCGCCGGGGCGGGTGATCTCGGCGTGCGAGTGTTCGACGAAGGTGTCGAAGTCGAGGAAGCGGTGGGCATCGGAGGTGAGCCAGGTGTGGTCCTTGTCGACCTCGATGGCTTGCAGCGTCAGCGCCGTGATGATGCCGGTGCGCCCGGCTCCGCCGAGGATGCGGTGGAATCGCTCGGCATGATGGGTGCGCCCGCAGGTGCCGAACCTGCCCTCGGGGTCCACGTATTCGAGGGCGACCACGTTGTCGCTGAACATGCCGTAGCGGTGCGAGGCCGCGCTGAGCCCGCCGACGGCGGCGAAACCGCCGGCCGTGATCTCGCGGTGGTCGCCGACGATCGGCAGGCCGAGGCCGTGTGCTGCCAGGGTGCGATCGATATCGGACAGCCGTGCGCCGGCCTGCACGCGCACCAGCCGCGCATCGGCGTCCACCGCCTGCACCCGGTTCATCCGGCGCAGCGACATCACGATGCGACGGTCGGGCGGGGCCGGTTCGTCGTCGAGCGGCTCGCTGCTGTGGTCGCCGCCGCGCACGGTCAGCGGTTGCGGTCGTGAATCCCGCACTGTGCGAACGACATCCGCGGTGTCGCGGGGCAGATATTCCTCCGGCAGAGCAGCGAGCGTGGTACTCATGGCCTCAAAGCTAACCACAGTAGCGGCGCTACGTCTGCACCGAAGTTCGCAGTGCAGGTGCGGGGGTTTTCGCTACCGGCGCGAAGGCGAACAATGCGGCCGCGACGGCCGCCCACAGAATCCACCCGGGGAGCCCGGAACCGCCCAGTAGCGTGTGCGCGTGCTCGCTCGAGTCGGCCGACCGCAGGGCGCCGAAGATCAACACTCCGCTGTTCCACGACGCGTGCGCGACCGCGGCGGGCCACACGCTGGCCGACCGCAGCCGCAGCCAGCCGAGGACGGCGCCGAAGCAGACGGCGAACGGGATGTAGGCCAATGCCGACCAGGCGCCGATATCGGTGAAGCCGTAACCGAGCAGTGTGAGCGGAGCGTGCCAGAGGGCCCAGACGACCCCGGTCGCGACCAGCGCCACCGGGGTGCCGTAGCGGGAGATCAATTGTGGCAACAGCCAACCGCGCCAGCCGATCTCCTCGCCGAGCGCGTTCGGCAGCGTCGCGATGACGGACGTCGTCAGTGTCTCGAACAGTATTGCGACCACCGTCGAGGTGTCGAACTTACCCAGATCGAAATGGAACCAGCCGAGCGCCGCGCTGATCTCATAGGCGATCCACGCGACCATTTGCGTGCCGAGCCAGGCGGCGACGATCAACCGAGCAGTGCGGGCAGGTGCCGGACCGAGGCCGAGGCCGACGTCGGCGGCGAAGCCGGGGGCCGCCGGGACGCCCGGTGCGGCGGGGCGCGCGAGCACAGGCTGCCGCATCCTCGACCGTGCGACGAGAACGGCCACTGTCGGGGCGAACATCATGAGGGCCGCGCCATCGTTCAGCCACGGGACCGATTCCAGCCCCTTCCCGTCGATCCAGGGAATCGACGCCAGCACCCATGCGAGTGCGTACGCCACCACGATGTATGTGGCGATATCCGAACGCCGAGCAATCATATGTCCGTCCTTGCGACTGAATCCGATGCCGATCGGGATCGGCCGCCACCGGTCTCGGCATTCGGCGCCCCCGGATACTTCGACGCGGTGCAAGTGGAATCGGTTCCCGCGCAGTGTGGTTCGGACGGCGTGTCCGCCGATGTGCGGGCGCGCCGGACGTACCCTGAACTTTTCGTGCAAACCGCCACAGGAAATGCGGAAAACCGCCGAATTCGGCGAGGTTTGCACGATTGATTCACCATGACCGGATCTGCAGACACTTACCGTCTCGTGCGGCGGCGGTCCGATGGTGGCGGGCGGGTGTGGTGATTCGGATGTGACATCGGCTATCGGGTGCTTGCCCGGACTCCGGGTGCGGGGTTGGGTAGGGGCATGAGCACAGTGCTGGTGACCGGTGGGACGGGAGCGCTCGGGCGGCATGTCGTGGATCGGCTGCGGGAACGCGGGCACGACGTGCGGGTGCTGTCGCGGCGCCCGGGTGCGGGGACGCATGTGGGGGATCTGACGACCGGTGCCGGGGTGCGCGACGCTGCCGAGGGCGCGGAGTCGATCGTGCACGCGGCTTCGGATTTCCGGCGGTTCGGTAAACCCGACATCGAGCAGACGCGGAACCTGCTCGCGGCCGCCGGGGAAGCGCGGCATCTGCTCTATGTGTCGATCGTCGGCATCGACCGCATCCCTTTCGGCTACTACCGCAACAAACTCGCCTGCGAACAACTGATCGCCGACAGCGGTGTGCCGCACACGATTCAGCGCGCCACCCAATTCCACGACCTCATCGCCGCGGTCCTGTCCGCGGTGCAGAAGCTCCCGATCGCGCCGCTGCCCTTGGATTTCCGCTTTCAACCGGTCGCCACCGAAGATGTGGCCACCCGCCTCACCGACTTGGTAGAAGGCGAACCACGCACCCGCGCGGACGATTTCGGCGGCCCACAGGTGCTCACCCTGAAGGAACTAACGAAGATCTGGCAGCAACACCACGGCCGCCCGCACCGCACGGTGCCGCTCCCGCTACCCGGCACGATCGCCCGCGCCTTCCGCGCCGGTGACAACACCTGCCCCGACCACGCCGACGGCACGCGCACGTGGGCGGAGTATGTGGCCGCGAACCCGAGCCCCAGCTACCGGCTGCGTGGTTGATCCGTGGGCGACAAGCGCGAGAGCAGCCCGGCCGGTCCGCGGTGGATAGGGGCGGGGGCGTCCGTTTCGTGGCGGTGAGTCACCTCATGCCACGGCCAGAGTCGATGCCACAAGACGCTCGTCTGCGGAGCTCGCCGGTCGCCCGGCAGCAGCCGCGTTTCGCGCAGCAGTTGCGCCCCCGGCCGGCGCGGCCGCCGCTCGACCCAGGGATAGTCCACCAGGGTCGCTACGGTGTCCCAACCTCCGGAAAACTCCATGGCGCGAACGTATCTCGATGGCCGCGGTTCAGCAGGGACTCTGCCCGCCGACCTCGCCGGTGGTGAGCTCGATGGTGGCGCCGGTGGGGACCGAGACGCCCGCGTCGGGATTCTGAGTGGTGATCACGCATTGGCCGCCGCCCGGGCCGCGGCTGGTGCCGCCGGTGATGTGTGCGTGCAGGCCCGCGGCGGTGAGGAGCTGGTCGGCGAGGGCCGGGCGGTCGCCGCGGACATCCGGGACGCTGACCGTGCCGGCCGCGGGGGATGTGGTCGTGCCGGTGGGCTGTGCCGGGTTGGCGGCATTCGGTGTGCCGGACGTGGCTGCGGTGGCGGTCGCCGTGGTCGCACCGGTGGTAGACGTTGCGGGCGTGGCAGTTTCGGAATCGCAGCCGGACAGTGCCGCGGTCAGTGCGAGTGCGGCGATCGAAATCCGCAGGGACAGAACGGTACGGCGGTGGTGGTTGGAACGGCGGAGGAAGGTTGTGGTCGGCACATCCCGACCGTAGTTGCTTCCGCGTCGATGTGCGCGGACCCTCGGTGAGGAGACGATTGCTGTTGCCTTCGCTCGGTTGGCGGGCGCATCTGTGTGCGGGCAGAGCATGCCGATCGGTCAGGTGCCGGTGGTGGTTCGGGTGATCTTTTCCGCGGTGGCGGTGATCGCTGCGCCGAGGGCGGTGAGGTGCTGGGCGGAGAGGCGGGTGTCGGGGCAGGCGACTACGGCGGCGATGACGCGGTCGCCGGCGAAGATGGGGGCGGCGACGGTGACTACGGCGTTCTCGGCGCCGAGTTCGTCGGGGAGGTAGTCGATGGTGATCAGGTCCGTGATCATGCTGCCCAGGCGGTTGCGGAGTGGATCGGTGACCGGGGAATTGCGCAGGGCGGCAAGGGCTTCGAGGACCGGAGCGGATTCGTCGGCGAGGCGCTCGACGGAGTAACCGCGGTCGCGCACGGCGTGGAGGACCGCGAGCAGGCGTTCGCGATGGGCGGGGTCGGCGTGGGCGATCCAGGCGGTGCGTTCGGAAGCCGGTGCCCAGGCGATGAATTCACGGGCCACCGGCGGTGCCAGGGGCAGGCGGCGGCCCTGCCGGATCCACGGGACCGACGGGGTGCCGGCGACCTCGGTGATGATGATCGAACCGTCGTCGCGCTCGGCCAGGAAAACCGGAAAGCCCTGTTCGGCAACGAATTCCCGCAGCAGGTCGGCAGCCAGGCGGCGCAGCGGGAAGGCCGCCTCCGCGCGGCGTGCGACGGCGAGCAGCCCCATCCCGAGCCCGTAGTTGCCGTCGAGATCGCGCACCGTCCAGCCGTCGGTAGTGAGCTGGGTCAGCACCGCATGTGCCGTCGCCCTCGACAGTCCGGTCTCGCGCACGATCCGCGCCAGCGACAAGTGCTCGGCGGGCCGGCGCGACAGCAGTTCGACTACCCGCACTACGCGATGCGTGGGTGGTGATCCCGCGGAGGCGGTAGGAGTGACCTCGGTGCTCTCGGACATCGCGCCCTTTCTGGTCGATAGCGGTGACGAGTCACACCGGTCCCGCGCCGCCGCTCACCGTACCGGTGCGAGTCGGGCCGGCTTCCCGGTCCCGAGCGCTGAATGGTCGGCGAGTCCCGGCTTCGGCGCGGTGGAGGACCGGACTTCGAGGCGCTGGTCGGCTCTCGAGCCGTCGGATCTGCGTGCGCCGAATCGGAGTCGCGGCTCAGGACGATGCAGCGACTTCGCACCCGGTATGGCGGCTGCGAACGCGCCCCGTCGTCCACAGCCCCTTGACCGACGCGCAGCTGTCCGCTTATCGTCGGTGTCACAATATCGAACAATAGCGTCGAATATTCGACAACGCAACTCCGAAGTGGTCGAGATTTCGGATCCGGGGAAGCGATGCGAGCGATGCGGACAAGGCGAATGTGATGCGGACGGGATACGAGCTGTCGCATCTGTCGGCCCTCGAGGCCGAATCGGTGCACATCTTCCGGGAGGTGGCGGCCACCTTCGAACGACCGGTGCTGCTGTTCTCCGGCGGTAAGGATTCGGCGGTGATGCTGGAGCTGGCCCGCAAGGCGTTCTGGCCGGCGGCGCTGCCGTTCGCGCTGCTGCACGTCGACACCGGGCACAACTTCGACGAGGTGATCGAATTCCGCGATCGCACGGCGGCCAGGCTCGGCGCGCGGCTGCTGGTGGCGCGGGTACAGGACGATATCGACGCCGGGCGGGTCACCGAACGCCCGGGGGAGAGCCGGAATCGGTTGCAGACCACCACATTGCTGCGCGCGATCGGCGAACATCGCTTCGACGCTGTGTTCGGCGGGGCGCGCCGCGACGAGGAGAAGGCGCGCGCCAAGGAGCGGGTGTTCAGTTTCCGCGACGAATTCGGTGCCTGGGAGCCGCGGGCGCAGCGCCCGGAGGTATGGAACCTCTACAACGGCAAACACCGTGCGGGCCAGCACATCCGGGTGTTCCCGCTGTCGAACTGGACCGAACTCGATATCTGGGAGTACATCGACCGCGAAGCGGTGGAACTGCCGCCGCTGTATTACGCGCACCGCCGCCCGGTCTTCCGCCGCGACGGAATGCTGCTGGCCGCCAATCCTTTCCTGACACCCGGCCCGGACGAACCGGTGTTCGAGACGACGGTGCGGTTCCGCACCGTCGGCGACGCCACCTGCACCGGATGTATCGAGAGCGAGGCCGACAATCCGGCGGCCGTGATCGCCGAAACCGCGATCACCCGGCTCACCGAACGCGGCGCCACCCGCGCCGACGACCGCATCTCCGAATCCGGGATGGAAGACCGAAAGCGGGAGGGCTACTTCTGATGAGCCGCAATCTGTTACGTCTCGCGACAGCCGGCAGCGTCGACGACGGCAAGTCCACCCTCATCGGCCGCCTGCTCTACGACTCCAAGAGCCTGTTCTCCGATCAGCTGGCCGCCATCGAACGGGCCAGTGCCCAACGCGGCGACGCCGCAACGGATCTGGCGCTGGTGACCGACGGCCTGCGCGCCGAACGGGAACAGGGCATCACCATCGACGTGGCCTACCGCTACTTCACCACGCCGCGCCGCAAGTTCATCATCGCCGACACCCCGGGCCACGTGCAGTACACGCGCAATATGGTGACCGGCGCCTCCACGGCGGATCTGGCGCTGATCCTGGTCGACGCGCGCAAGGGCGTGGTCGAGCAGACCCGCCGGCACGCGTTCCTGGCCTCGCTGCTCGGGGTGCCGCACCTGGTGGTGTGCGTGAACAAGATGGATCTGGTGGACTGGTCGGCCGCGCGATTCGACGAGATCCGCGAGGAATTCGCCGATTTCGCGGCGAAACTGACCGTCGGCGATCTGAGTTTCGTGCCGGTGTCGGCGCTGCACGGCGACAATGTGGTCACCGACTCCGCGCACACCCCGTGGTATGCGGGCCCGCCGCTGCTGAGCCACCTCGAACAGGTGCACATCGCCTCGGACCGCAATCTGATCGACGCGCGGCTGCCGGTGCAGTACGTGATCCGCCCGCACGCCGATGCCGGCACCAGCGGGGCCGGGCATCGCACCTATGCCGGGACCATCGCAGGCGGCATCTTCAAACCCGGCGACGAGGTGGTCGTGCTGCCGTCCGGGCGTTCGTCGCGGGTCGCGCGGATCTGGGGACCGGGCGGGGTGAAGGTCGACGAGGGGTTCACCGGGATGGCGGTCTCGGTGGAACTCGACGACGAAGTCGATGTCGGGCGTGGGGATATGCTGGCCCGCCCGGGAAATCGGCCGCACATCGCCGATGAGGTCGACGCCATGGTGTGCTGGTTCTCCGAGACCACCGAACTGCGGCCCGGTGCGCGCTACGCGATCCGCACCGCCGCCCAGACCACCCGCGTCCAGGTCCACGACCTCGACTACCGGCTCGACGTCAACACCTTGCACCGTGTCACGGACGCGAATGCCCTGGCGCTCAACGACATCGGCCGCCTCACCCTGCGCGGTCAGCGTCCGCTGATGGTCGACAGCTACCGCGACAATCGCCGCACCGGCAGTTTCATCCTCATCGACGAGGACACCGATCAGACCGTGGCCGCCGGGATGATCCTGGCCCGCGACACCGGGCCGGAGTCGGCGCCGGACGCCTCGGCGGCGCCGAAGGTGGTGCGCGAGGACGTGGTCTGGCACAGCTCCTCGGTGGGGCGCGGCCAGCGCCCGCACGCCGGGGCGACGGTGTGGCTGACCGGTCTGTCCGGCTCCGGAAAGTCCACGATCGCCGTGGAATTGGAGCGCCAGCTGGTGGCCGCCGGCCGCCCGGCCTATCGGCTCGACGGCGACAATCTGCGGCACGGGCTCAACGCCGACCTCGGTTTCACCGACGAGGACCGGCGCGAGAACATCCGCCGGGTGGCTCAGGTCGCCTCGTTGTTCGCCGACGCCGGTCTGATCGCCATCGTCTCGGTGATCAGCCCGTTCGCCGACCAGCGCGAGCAGGCGCGCGGGGTGCACGCCGCGAGTGGTCTGGACTTCCACGAGATCTTCGTCGACACCCCGCTGGAGGTGTGTGAGCGCCGGGATCCGAAGGGGTTGTACGCCAAGGCCCGCGCGGGCCGGCTGCCGGAGTTCACCGGCATCGACTCGCCCTACGAACGTCCCGAAGACGCCGAGCTCGTGATCACTCCCGATCACGGCTCACCCGCCGAAATCGCCGCGCTGATCCGCCGCGAACTGAGACTGTGAACCGCAGTTCTGCCCGCACAACACGCTAGGACGACATGAGTACATCGACAGGATCGTCACCGGGAACCAATACCGCCGCCGGAAACGGACTTCCGGGCGGCGGGTCGCTCACCGAACCGTTCACCGCGGCGATCGCCGAGGCCGAGAAGCTGATCGCGGCAGCGGATTTCATCAACGACGAGAAGGATCTCGCCGAGGGATACGACTACCTCGCGGGCAGTATCGCCGCGTGCCTGCAGCTGTCGGGCACGCACGGCACCAGCCACCCGTACTTCGTGAGCTCCACCGGCCCGCACGCGAAAATGGGCCTGGACAATCCGGATACGCTCTACTACCACGCCAATGTCGAGCCGGGTGCGGAATATCTGCTCACCGGTGTCCGCGGCAGTACCGTCGACCTCAGCTTCCAGGTGCTGCGCGGCGACTACACCGCCACCGACGTGCCCAACGGCGACGACGCCTTCGACGACCGGCGCCTGCAGATCGCCGCCGACGGCAGCTACCAGCTCCGCTTCGGCCCGCCGAAAGCCGATGCCGGGCCGAACTATTTCGTCCTCGGCGAGGGTGCCTCGATGCTCGCGGTGCGCGAGGTCTACGGCGACTGGAACGCGGAGACGAAGGGCAGCATCCGCATCGAGCGCCTCGACACCGTCGGCACCGCGGCCCCCGAGCCGGGTGTCGACCAGCTGCGCAAGCGGTATCGGGCCGCGGCGCGGGCGCTGGTGCAGCGCATCCACACCTGGTTCAACTTCCCCAAGTGGTTCTACCTCGACCTGCCGGTGAACACCCTCACCGAACCGCGGCTCACCCCGGGCGGACTCAGCACCCAGTACTCCTCGGTCGGCCACTTCGATCTCGACGACGACCAGGCGCTGGTGATCACGGTGCCGAAATCCGATGCGCCCTATCAGGGATTCCAGCTGGGTAGCCGCTGGTACATCTCCCTCGACTACGTCAACCACCAGACCAGCCTCAACAGCGCTCAGGCCCAGGTCGATCCGGACGGGATGATCCGCATGGTGGTCTCGGCTCGCAACCCGGGCATCACCAATTGGATCGAGACCACCGGACGCCGCCGCGGCATCCTGCAGTTCCGATGGCAGCGCGTCGCCCGGGAGATGACCCCCGCGGACGGGCCGCGATTCGCCCTGGTGCCCTTCGACGAAGTGGCGGCGCAGTTGCCGCACTACGAACTCAACCGGATCGACGGGCAGGGCTGGCGCGCCCGCATCGCCGACCGCCAGCGCGGTTTCGCCGATCGGATGCTCGGATGAGCGCCGGAACGGGCCTGCTGGCCGACAAGGTGGTCGTGATCAGCGGCGTGGGTCCCGGACTGGGCCGCTCGCTGTGCGTGCAGGCGGCCGCGGCCGGCGCGAAGGTGGTGCTGGCCGCGCGCACCGAATCGCGGCTGCGGGAGGTGGCCGACGAGATCGACGCCGCCGGCGGGACGAGCCTGATCGTGCCGACCGACATCACCGACGACGCCGCGGTGGCGAATCTGGTCGAGCGCACGGTGGAGACCTTCGGCCGGGTCGACGCGCTGGTCAACAACGCGTTCGCGATGCCGTCGATGAAGTCGCTGGCGCGCACCGACTTCCGGCAGATCAGCGACAGCCTCGAGCTGACGGTGCTGGGCACGCTGCGGGCGACCCAGGCCTTCACCGACGAACTGGCCAAGACCCGGGGCGCGGTGGTGATGATCAATTCGTCGGTGCTGCGGCACTCCGAACCGCGCTACGGCAGCTACAAGGTCGCCAAGTCGGCGCTGCTGGCCATGTCGCAGACGCTGGCAACCGAATTGGGCGCCAAGGGAATTCGGGTCAACAGTGTGGCGCCGGGCTACATCTGGGCCGATCAGCTGAAGTGGTATTTCGGTGAGGTCGCGAAGAAGTACGGCATCACGGTCGACCAGGTGTACGAGCAGACCGCCTCCCGGTCGGATCTCAAGCGCCTGCCCGAACCGGACGAGATCGCCAGGGCCGTGGTGTTTCTCGCCTCGGAGTGGGCCAGTGCCATCACCGGCCAGACCCTGGACGTCAACTGCGGCGAATACCACGTGTGAGGAACAGAATTTCATGACCGCTCGTACCAACGTCGGCACCGTCGAGGATCTGCACGCATCCGCCACCAAGGCGTGCGGGCTCACCGATTTCGGCCCCGACGACTACACCGAGGCGCTCGGTGTGCTGCTCGACTCGTATCGGCGCGACGCCGACCTCACCGAACTCGGTTCCAAGATGAACCGCTATTTCCTGCGCGGCGCACTGGTCGCGCGCGCGCTGAGCGAGGCGTCCTGGAAGGCCAATCCCGGCTACGCCGAGACCGCGATCGAGCGGCCGATCTTCGTCACCGGCCTGCCCCGCACCGGCACCACCGCGCTGCATCGGCTGCTGGCCGCCGACCCGCAGCATCAGGCGCTCGAGATGTGGCTGACCGAACTGCCGCAGCCGCGTCCGCCGCGCGAGACCTGGGCCGACAATCCGGTGTTCCAGCAGATCGACGCCGGTTTCGCGCAGCATCACATCGACAATCCGGAATTCATGGGCCTGCATTACATGAGTGCCGCCGAGGTCGAGGAATGCTGGCAGCTGCTGCGCCAGACGGTGAAATCCATCGCCTACGAATCACTGGCCTATCTGCCGACCTATTCGCAGTGGTTGCAGAAGCAGGACTGGACCAACGCCTATCAGCGGCACAAGCAGAATCTGCAGCTGATCGGCCTGGGTGACACGAGGGGCTGGGTGCTGAAGAACCCGAGCCACCTGTTCGCGCTGGACGCGCTGATGGAGGTCTACCCCGACGCGCTGATCATCCAGACCCACCGCGACCCGGTGACCATCGTCGGTTCGTCGTGCAGCCTGTCCGAACAGGCCACCAAGGGCTGGTCGAACACCTTCGTCGGGGAGACGATCGGCCGCACTCAGCTCGAACTCTGGTCGCGGGGCCTGCGCGAATTCAATTCCGCGCGTGCGCGATACAACCCCGATCAGTTCCTCGACATCCAGTTCGAGGATCTGCGGGCGGATCCGTTCGGCACCGTCGAGAAGATCTATTCGACGTTCGGGCTGGATTACACCGAGGCGGCCCGGAACGCGATGCGGGCGCTCGACGAGGAGAGCAAATCGGGCGACCGCAAGCCCGCGCACAAGTATTCGCTGGCCGACTACGGGCTGACCGAAGACGAGGTGAGATCGGTCTTCGCCGACCTCTGAGATCGCTGTACCCGCCGCGGGGCGCCGGGGGCGGCCCCCCCCCGCCCCCCGCCGGGTCCCCCCGGGGGGGCGGGGGGCGCCGAGGCGGCGTTGTACGCGCG
>NZ_LZMK01000286.1:0-27860 GCF_001665865.1 Nocardia sp. 852002-20019_SCH5090214
CCAGCGACTGCGGAGAGTAGAAACCCATCGGCTGCGCGTTCAGCAGCCCCGCGCAGAACGCCGCGGGATGCCGACGCACCGGCGCTGCCCGGGATGAGCGAACTGGAAATGGCGGCCGCCGATGTGTGGGCGACCGGTGTGTCGCCCGGTCGGTATCCCACCGAATTCCTGCGTCCGCGGCTGGACGAACTCGGCGTGGTCGCGGCGAACCGGCTGCTCGCCGTGCCCGACGGGTCGAAGGTGCTGATCGGCGGTGCGGTGACGCACCGGCAGCGACCGGCCACCGCGTCCGGGGTCACCTTCATCAATCTGGAGGACGAGACCGGCATGGTGAACGTGGTGTGTTCGGTGGGGCTGTGGCGCCGCTATCGGCGCATCGCCCAGGGCGCTCCCGCGCTGCTGATCCGGGGGCGGGTGCAGAACGCCGAGGGTGTGGTGAGTGTGGTGGCGGAACATCTGCAGCGCATGGACCTGCGCATGGCCTCGAAGTCACGCGATTTCCGCTGAACGGTCGCGGCTACGCTCGTCCCACCGACCGACATCGAGGAGCAGCACGTGGCGACCGTGGTCCGCGCGACCATCAAACCCAACAGCCGCAAGGGCCCCCTCGTCGAAACCCTCGACGACGGCACCCTGCAGCTGTACGTGCGCGCCCCCGCGGTGGAAGGCAAGGCCAACAAGGCCGCGATCGAACTTCTCGCCCAGCACTACGGCGTGCCCAAGTCGGCCGTCCACCTCACCGCGGGCGCCACCTCCCGCTTCAAACGCTTCACGATCGACATCTGAGGCGTGCCGTTCGGGCGCGGGCCTCGGCGGCTACACGGCGCCCGGGAATCCCAGCTGCCGCCACGCCTCGTACACCGCGACCGCCGCGGCGTTGGACAGGTTCATCGACCGGCGACCGGGCAGCATCGGGATGCGCAGCTGATCGGTGATATGCGGGTCGGCCAGGACGTCGGCCGGCAACCCGGTCGGTTCCGGACCGAACAGCAGGACGTCTCCGGCCCGGTAGGAGATATCGGTGTTGTGCGTGGTGGCGTGCGTGGTGAAGGCGAAGACGCGCTCGGGACGCAGGGATTTCCATGCGGCGGAGAGGTTTTCGTGCACGGTGACCACCGCGAGATCGTGGTAGTCCAGTCCGGCGCGGCGCAGCTTCGGCTCCGACAGATCGAATCCGAGCGGCTCGATCAGATGCAGTTCGCATCCCGTGCCGGCCGCCAAACGGATCGCATTGCCCGTATTCGGTGGGATACGCGGTTCGAAGAACACCAGCTTGAGCACACCGAGACGGTACCCGTCCCGGATAAGTGGTACGCCTCGCAGCCCGGCCTCTGTTACCGTGATCGGCGGCCGTATGGCGACGGCCGATCCGTTTCGACGATGCCGCGATCGCCTCGGTATCGATGAGCTCCCGGGAGGTGGATCGATGACTGTGCGTGAGGCCGCCGTGCGCGCAGGTGCCGGACACCTTCCCCAGGGCCCCTTCCGCGCGTCGGCCTGATCTCGTCCGCGATTGCGCCGAGCGCCCGCTCGCGCAGCCGCGTCGACTCATCACCCGATCGATACGAAACGGATTCGTAGCATTGACTATTCGAACCTGGATCACGCGCGCCGAAACCGCCGCCGACATCCCCGCCGTCCACGCGGTCACTACCGCCGCATTCGACCGGCCCGACGAGGCCGACCTCGTCGAGGCGCTACGCGCCGACCCGGCCTGGATCGACGGCCTGTCGATCGTGGCGACCGGACCGGACGACGCAGTCGTCGGCTATGCGCTGCTGACTCGTTGTCATATCGGCGATATCCCGGCGCTGTGCCTGGGACCGTGCGCCGTACTGCCCGAGTATCAAGGCACCGGTGCCGGGGCGGCGGCCGTTCGTGCCGCACTGCGGGCCGCTGCCGACCGCGGCGAGCATTTCGTCACAGTGCTCGGCCACCCCGAGTACTACCCGCGGTTCGGTTTCCGGCGGGCAAGCCGATACGGCATCGATCTGAGCATCGATGTCCCCGATGACGCGCTGATGGCCCTCGCACTCGACGCGGACCATCCGCTCCCGGCGGGCCGTATCCGCTACGCCGCACCGTTCGGCGTCTGATCGCAGCTCGGTCGCGGCGGCCGCATCCGGTGGCCGTCGTGACCGGGCCCGCCCCCGCTCCCGGGGGCGGCACGACCGGACATGCGAGAATCGCAGCCGTGACCGACGTGCCGACCACCCACCCACAGCATTCCAGCCCGGCGAGCCGCTTCTTCCAGGTTCATCTGCCGATGTTGCTGGTCGTGGTGGTGCTGCTGGTCGCGGTGGTCTTCGTGGCCCAGGACCGGTGGCGGCGCGGCGCGTTCTTCATCGGCGGGGCGACCCTGCTGGCGGCGGTGTTCCGGTTGTGCCTGCCGACGGCCCGGGTGGGGCTGCTGGCGGTGCGCAGCCGCCCGTTCGACATCGGCGCCTACACCGTGCTGGGCGGCGCGATCATCGTGCTGGCGGTCACCATCAGCAGCCTCGGCGTCGGCTGAACTCAGGACGCGCGGGCGTCCTGCGCGGCGCGCGCCAACTCCATCGTCTGCTCCAGCAATTTGCCGATCGCCTCGGTCTCGGTGAGGAAACCGTCGTGGCCGTCGCGCGAATGCACGACTTCCAGGCCCTTGCAGCCGGGCAGGAGATCGGCCAGTTCCTGCTGAGTCCGCAACGGATACAACCGGTCCGAGTCCACGCCGCCGACCACGCAGGGCACCGGGGTGGCGGCCAGCGCGGCCTCGATACCGCCGCGTCCGCGCCCGACGTCGTGCCGGTTCATGGCCTCGGTCAGCAGCACGTAGGTGGCCGCGTCGAACCGCGCGACCAGCTTGTCGGCCTGATGTTCCAGATAACTCTGCACCGCGTAACGGCCACCGTCCCAAGGGTTTTCGTCACCCTGGGCGGTGTTGGCGAACCGATGGTCGAGTTCGAATTCGGTGCGGTAGGTCAGATGCGCGATCCGGCGCGCGATGCCCAGCCCGGCCTGCGGGCGGCGGCCGGTGTCGTGATAATTGCCGTCCTGCCAGTCCGGATCCGAGGTGATCGCGGCGATCTGGGTGGTCTGGGTGCCGATCTGATCCGCGGTGGCGCGGGCGCCGACCGCCAGCACCAGGGCCGCGTCGACGCGATCGGGATAGCCGACCATCCATTCCAGCACTCGCATGCCGCCCATCGAACCGCCGACCACCGCGGCGATGCGGGAGATGCCGAGCAGGTCCAGCAGCACCACTTCGGCGCTCACCTGGTCACGAATCGAAATCTCCGGAAACCGTGCGCCCCAAGGCTTTCCGTCGGGCGCGAGGGACGAGGGGCCGGTGCTGCCCTGGCAACCACCCAGAACGTTGGTCGCGATCACGCACCAGCGATCGGTGTCCAATGCGGCGCCCGGTCCGACCAGTCCGTCCCACCAGCCCGGAAGGGCATGCAGTTCGTCGGGCTGTCCGCAGACGTGCGAATCTCCGGTCAATGCGTGCTCGACCAGCACCACGTTGTCCAGGCCGGGGGCCAGTTCGCCCCAGCGCTGCACGGCCAGTTCGACACCGGGGACGACCGCCCCGTTCTCGACGCGGACATCGCCGATGCCGATGATGCCCACCGTGCCGTCCGCGGGTGGTAGCAGTGTCGTTGCGCCCGGGCGTGACGTGCTCGATTCGATACTCACGGTCACCGTGCCGTCACCACGTCGAGCCGTGCCAGGCCGTCTACTCCCGTGCCGTCGAGTCCCAGGATTTGCATCGGCCCGCGGACCTGCCGGAACACGGCGCCGGAGGCCGCCGGGTCGGCGCACGGCGAGAGCGCACGCGTGGTCGAGGCGGTACGGAGGGCTGGGGCACACACATCCCCGATGGTAGCGATACGCCTGCGCCGCTCCGCCGCCTCCACGCACTTGTCGACGATGGGCACGGTGGACTCACTCACTTGTTGCTCCTGACAGTCGCGCTTGCCCTCGGCTTTCGAGAGCCCGGTCAATCACCCGGAGCACCCCACCGCAACTGGAGGGTTGCCGGCCAGCGAGCCGGGGCTTGGCGCTGGCACTCATGACCTGCCGTGGATGGTAACAATCGGTCACGGCGGGGGCGAGGGTTGGGCTCGCCCGATTCGAGGCGGATGTTCGCGGTGTATGTCCGTTTCCCTGGCGACCGGACATCGGGCCGGTGTGACGTGGGTAGCTCGCAATGGGACCGCCCCTGTCAGTGAGACCCAGCGCACCAGTACGCTTGTCTTGTTTAGCACCAGGCGTCTCGTGGACAACGCGGGGCGTATACGTTGTCTGTTGAACAGCTGGGGTCCGCTCACAAGCGTGCTCGCCTGGCCGTGCAATGGGAGCACACCTTCCTTAGGAGGACACGAAGATCCATGTCCAAGATCAAGGTTGAAGGGACCGTCGTCGAACTCGACGGCGACGAGATGACCCGGATCATCTGGCAGTTCATCAAGGACAAGCTGATCCATCCGTACCTCGATGTGAACCTCGAGTACTACGACCTCGGCATCGAAACTCGCGACAAGACCGATGACCAGGTGACCGTTGACGCGGCCAACGCCATCAAGAAACACGGCGTCGGCGTCAAATGCGCCACCATCACCCCCGACGAGGCACGTGTCGAGGAATTCGGTCTCAAGAAGATGTGGCGTTCGCCGAACGGCACGATTCGTAACATCCTCGGCGGCACCATTTTCCGCGCGCCGATCATCATCTCCAACGTTCCGCGCCTGGTGCCCGGCTGGACCAAGCCGATCATCATCGGCCGTCACGCCTTCGGTGACCAGTACCGCGCCACCGACTTCAAGGTGCATCAGGCCGGCACCGTCACGATTCAGTTCACCCCGGAGGACGGCTCCGAGCCGATCGTCCACGAAGTGGTGAAGATGCCCGAGGACGGCGGCGTCGTCATGGGTATGTACAACTTCAAGAAGTCGATCGAGGACTTCGCGCGGGCGTCGCTGAACTACGGCCTGCAGCAGAACTACCCGGTCTACATGTCGACGAAGAACACCATCCTGAAGGCCTACGACGGCATGTTCAAGGACACCTTCCAGGAGATCTTCGAGACCGAGTTCAAGGAAGAGTTCGAGGCCGCCGGACTGACCTACGAGCACCGGCTGATCGACGATATGGTCGCCTCCGCGCTCAAGTGGGAAGGCGGCTACGTCTGGGCCTGCAAGAACTACGACGGCGACGTGCAGTCCGACACCGTGGCGCAGGGCTTCGGCTCGCTGGGCCTGATGACCTCGGTGCTGCTCACCCCGGACGGCCGCACCTGTGAGGCCGAGGCCGCGCACGGCACGGTGACCCGCCACTTCCGGCAGCACCAGCAGGGCAAGCCCACCTCCACGAACCCGATCGCCTCGATCTTCGCGTGGACGCGGGGTCTGGCGCATCGCGGCAAGCTGGACAACACCCCCGAGGTCATCGGCTTCGCGCAGACCCTCGAGGACGTCGTGATCAAGACCGTCGAGAGCGGCCAGATGACCAAGGATCTGGCGCTGCTGGTCGGCGGCAACCAGGGCTACCTGACCACCGAGGAATTCCTCGGTGTGCTCGACGCCAACCTGGCGCGCGAACTGAGCTGAACGCTCACGACCGGCCGGAATCCGGCGCGGCCGGTAGACATATCCGGGCACCCGCCCCCACCGATCCCGGTGGCCGCGGGTGCCCGAATTGCTTTCCGCACCCGATCGCGCGGCGTGTGAGGTATCCGACAGCGCGCCGGGCGCGGCCTCCGATGCGGCGAGAGCCGTTGTCCCGCAACGATTTCGATGCTCCTCGGACGGCGCCGGCGAGCGGAAGCCGGTTCCGGTGAGTCGAATCACCCCGGCCGCCGGTATCACCGCGACGGCCGCGCGTGTTGGCCACACCCGTGGCCGACTCAGCTCACGTGCGTACCGCACCTCCCGTCGACTTCCCCTCGGCGCCGTGTGCGAGTGACGCGTCGTCCCGTGCGGCGCTCGGCTCGGCGCCGGAGACTTCCGTCCGCACCGGATGGCATGTTCCGGCGATGCTCGCGCTGGCGCTCGGCGGTTTCGGGATCGGCACCACCGAATTCGTCACCATGGGACTGCTGCCCGACATCGCCGCGGATCTGCATGTTTCCGAGCCCACCGGCGGACATGCCGTCTCGGCGTACGCGCTGGGCGTGGTGGTCGGCGCGCCCGTGATCGCGGCACTGTGCGCCCGCATGCCGCGTAAGCGCCTGCTGATCGGCTTGATGATCGCGTTCACCGTCGGAAATATCGCCTCGGTGCTGGCCCCGGCGTTCCCGGCGTTGGTCGCCGCGCGTTTCGTCGCCGGTCTGCCGCACGGCGCCTACTTCGGTGTCGCCTCGCTGGCCGCCGCCTCGCTGGCGCCGGTGGGGCAGCGGGCCAAGGCCGTCGCCGCGGTGATGCTGGGCCTGAGTGCCGCCAATGTGGTGGGCGTCCCCGCGGCCACCTGGCTCGGGCAGGGGCTCGGCTGGCGTGACGCCTACGTGGTCGTCGCCGTCATCGGGCTCGCCACGGTCTTCGCGATCACCCGCTTCGTGCCCGATCTGCACGGCGTGCGGGTGACCGATCCGCGCACCGAACTGACCGCCCTGCGCCGCCCCCAGGTCCTGCTGACCCTGCTGGTCGGCGCGGTCGGCTTCGGCGGCATGTTCGCGGTGTACACCTACATCACCTCGACCCTCACCGATGTCGCCGGCATGGGTCAGGGCCTCGTGCCGATCGTGCTGGCACTGTTCGGCCTGGGCATGGTCGCGGGCAACATCGGCGGCGGCGTCCTCGCCGACCGCGGCGTGGACCGCTCGGTGTTCGTCGCGCTGATCGCGATGGTCGTGATTCTCGCGGCTTTCGTTGCGGCAGCACACAATCCGTTCACCGCCGCCGCGGGCGCCTTCCTGGTCGGCGCTTCCGGAGCCGCACTGGCGCCCGGCCTGCAAACCCGCCTGATGGACGTCGCCCACGACGCCCAAACCCTCGCCGCCGCCCTCAACCACGCCGCCCTGAACATCGCCAACGCCGCCGGCGCCTGGCTGGGCGGCCTCGTGATCGCGGCGGGCCTCGGTTACACCGCGCCCGCCGTCGTGGGCGCGGGCCTCGCCGTCGCAGGGGTGGTGCTGTACACCATCACCGTGTGGTCGTCTCGCCGCGTGGCGCGACGCCGTGAACCGGTCGCTCCTCGCCTGTAGCCGACCGGGAGAACGCCGGGCAACCTCCCCTTGTGCGACCCTCCGGCGTGGTTGAGTGATCCCGAGCAGGCGGCAGAACTCGACCGGGAGGTCAGGATGGATCCGCAGGAACAGTGGAGCGGCGGTGACGGTGCGCGGCGGCGGGCGGCGTTGTATGCCGCCGCCCGAACCGCGGTGACGACGATCGTGCTCGTCGCGCTGTATTTCGTCCTGCCCTTTCATCATCTGGACAAGCTCGGCCCGCTACTGGGCCTGTGTGGTGGTCTGGTGTTGGTCGTCGTGCTCATCGTGCGGCAGGCCACGCGGATCGTCGCCGCGCCCTATCCCGGACTCCGCGGAGCCGAGGCGCTGACCATGATCGCGGTGGTGTTCATTCTCGTATTCGCCACGACGTATGTGTTGATGTCGTCGGCCGCGCCGGACAGTTTCACGATCCTGCTGACCCGGGTCGATTCCCTCTACTTCACGGTGACCGTGCTGGGGACGGTCGGTTTCGGCGATATCGCTGCGACCTCGCAGGCCGCCCGCGTCATGGTGACTGTGCAGATCCTGGCCGATCTGGCGCTCATCGGCGCCGGCGTGCGTGTGGTGCTGGCCGCGATCCAGCGCGGCCGTGCGGCGCACGAGCCCGAGTGAGTTTCATGCACGTGTGTATGTAAGTGTAGGATTTCCGAATGGCCAGATCTGTCGTCGGTAAGCCGCCGCGTCGTACGCAGGAGCAGCGCAGCAGTGAGATGCGGGTGCGGCTGCTCGACGCGACCATCGATTGCCTGGTCGAATACGGCTATGCGGGCACCACGACGCCGCGCGTCGCGGAACGGGCCGGGGTCACTCGCGGCGCTCAGGTGCACCATTTCGGTTCCAAGACGGATCTGGTGGTGGCCGCCATCTCGCATCTGGCGCAGCGGCGCACCGAGGCCGCGATGAAGGAGCTGGGCCGGTTGCGCGCCGGCGACGATCCGATCGGCGCCACCCTCGACGCGATGTGGGAGCTGCATCAAGGACCACTGTTCATCGCGGCCATGGAGCTGTGGGTGGCCGGGCGCACCGATCCGGTGCTGGCCGCCGAGGCCGAGAAGGTCGAGCCGTTCGTCAACAACGCCGTCCTGATGGCGGTATCGCAATTGGTCCCGGACGAATTGCGGCGCAAGGAAGTTCGGGACTTCGCCTATACCGCGATGGACACCTTGCGCGGAATTCTGGTCTCCAACTTCGTATCCCCCGATCCGGAGCGTGCCCACCGCCGCTGGCAGCGAGCTTCCGCGCATCTGCGCCGGGCCGCCGAATCCGCACTGCCGGGCCTGGGAATCGGGGGCTGAGAGCTCTGAAAGGCTTCGCGCCGGCGCCGATGTGCGGTGGCCGCGGGGCTTCCCGAGTCCGATGCGCCGACTCTCGCGCGCGGGAGCTCGGGCTGCTGTTACGGGCGTCACCGCTGACTGCCGTACCGCCCCGCCGGTGCGCCGGCGGCGGGGCGGGCGCTATAGCGAGCTACAGATGCACCTGTACGTATCAACACAAACGTCCTAACTGCGCATACCTCCCGATCCGGCAGCGACCTCACGCACCCTATTGCGCATTTACATACAGCTCCGTATGTTTGTTTCCAGTTCGATCGGAACGGATCGACCGCTGCCGCTCGCCGGGGCGGCCGACTGGGAGAAGGGTGGTTCGATGACGAACAAGGTCTACGTCGTCGGCGTCGGAATGACGAAGTTCGAGAAACCGGGGCGACGGCAGGTCGAGGAGGCCGACGGGACGACCCGTGCGTGGGACTACCCGGATATGGCCCGCGAATCCGGCACCAAGGCGCTGGCCGACGCCGGAATCGACTATCGCGAGGTGCAGCAGGCCTACGTCGGCTACGTCTACGGCGAGTCCACCTCCGGCCAGCGCGCGGTCTACGAACTGGGGATGACCGGTATCCCGGTGATCAACGTGAACAACAACTGTTCCACCGGATCCACCGCGCTCTACCTTGCGGCACAGGCGATTCGGGGCGGGCTGGCCGACTGCACGCTGGCGCTGGGCTTCGAGAAGATGCAGCCCGGATCGCTCGGCTCCACCTGGGACGACCGCGAGCAGCCGATGGCCAAGCACATGATGGCGCTGGCCGAGATCTCCGAAGTGCTGTTCCCGCCGGCGCCGTGGATGTTCGGCGCCGCGGGCCGCGAACATATGAAGCAGTACGGCACCACCGCGGAGCATTTCGCGAAGATCGGATTCAAGAACCACAAGCATTCGGTGAACAACCCGTATTCGCAGTTCCAGGACGAGTATTCGCTCGACGACATCCTGGGCGCGAGGATGATCTACGACCCGCTCACCAAGCTGCAGTGCTCGCCGACCTCGGACGGTTCGGGCGCGGTGGTCCTGGCCTCCGAGAACTTCGTCGACCGCCACGGTCTGGCCGGGCGGGCGGTGGAGATCGTGGGCCAGGCGATGACCACCGATTTCGCGTCCACCTTCGACGGCACCGCGAAGAACCTCATCGGCTACGACATGAATGTGCAAGCCGCGCAGCAGGTGTACCGGCAGTCGGGCCTGGGCCCGCAGGACTTCCAGGTGATCGAACTGCACGACTGCTTCTCCGCCAACGAACTGCTGCTCTACGAGGCGCTGGGCCTGTGCGGCGAGGGCGAGGCCGGCAGCCTCATCGACGGCGAGCAGACGACCTACGGCGGCAAGTGGGTGGTCAACCCCTCCGGCGGCCTCATCTCCAAGGGGCATCCGCTGGGCGCGACGGGTTTGGCGCAATGCAGCGAGCTCACCTGGCAGCTGCGCGGTGAGGCCGACAAGCGTCAGGTGGACGGCGTCACCGCCGCGCTACAGCACAACATCGGCCTCGGCGGAGCCGCGGTCGTCACCGCCTACCAGCGCGCCGAGCGCTGAAAGGAGTACGAGCATGGGTCACATCGAAGCTACCAAGAACCTCAACGCCACCCCGGACGCGCTGTGGGCGGTCGTCTCGGATCCGCAGACCTGGGACAAGTGGTTCACCATCCACGAGCGCTGGATGGAGGAACCGCCGGCCACGCTCACCACGGGCTCGAAGCTGGTCGCCAAGATCATGATGCTCGGCATGGCGAACAAGATGGAATGGGTTGTCGAGGAGGTGAATTCGCCGAACAACCTGGTGCTCAGCGGCGCCGGTATGGCCGGTGTGAAGGTGAAGTTCTCCTTCGACATCACGCCCGAGGGGGCCGGCAGCACGTTCTCGGTCTCCGGCGATTTCGAGGGCGCGCTCATCAAGGGCGCGCTCGGCAAGGCGGTGGAGAAGGACGGCGCCAAGCAGCTGGACACCACCCTCGACCAGCTCGACGCGCTCGCGACGGCGTAGCGAGGCGCATATGGCCACCGAAACAGCACCCCGGCCCGTGGAATTCGACGACGCGGGCCTCGACGTCTGGTCCGACGAGGAACGATTCGAGGTCACCCGGGAGCGGATCGCCGAGTACGCCGCGGCCACCAACGACCCGATTCCGGCCCACCTGTCCGGCGATATCGCCTCACCCGTCTTCGCCATCGTGCCCGTCTTCGAGGCGATGATGATGCCCGTGATCGACGTCGTCCCGATGGACATCTTCGGCCGAGTCGTGCACGGCGAGCAGGACTTTCACTTCCACCGCCCGATCCGGCCCGGTGATCGGCTGGTCTCGCGGGCCAAGGCGGTCGGCTACGAGGGCCGGGAGAACGGCACCACCATCACCATTCTCATCGAATGCCGGGACTCCGAGGGCGATCTGGTCAACGAGCAGTACCTGACCGCCTTCTTCCGCAACATCGATGTCGGCAAGCGGGTCGGTGAGAGCGCGCCGGCGCACAAGTTCGATCCGGAACTGGAGGCGCGGCCGCCCCTGGCCCGGGTCGCCGCCCACGTGGACGACGATCAGACCTACCGCTACGCCCCCGCCTCCGGCGATCCGGTGCCGCTGCACCTGGACGAGCAGGTGGCCAAGGACGCGGGACTGCCCGGCATCATCGCGCACGGTCTGTGCACGATGGCGATGTCGTCGTGGGCGGTCCTCACCGAGGTCGCCGGTTCCGATGTGCACCGGTTGAAGCGTTTCGCGGTGCGCTTCTCGAAGATGGTGTTCCCCGGCGACGATCTGGAGACGCAGATCTGGAAGGTCGGCTCGACCGGCTCCGACACCACCTACGCGTTCCGCACCGCGCGCGGAACCGATCTCGTTCTGACCGACGGCCTGGCGGTCGTCGCCGACAACTCGTAGCCGAGGAGACTTTCATGGGTGTATTGGATGGGCGGGTCGCCGTCATTACCGGCGCCGGCCGCGGCATCGGACGCGAACACGCGCTGTTGTTCGCGCGCGAGGGCGCTTCGGTGGTGGTGAATGATCTGGGCGGGAGCAACGCCGGAGAGGGCGCCGACGCCGGACCGGCGCAGAAGGTGGTGGAGGAGATCCGCGCCGAGGGCGGGAAGGCGGTGGCCAACACCGACAACGTGGCGCAGTGGGACGGTGCGAAAAACCTGGTGGACCAGGCGATCTCGGAATTCGGCACGCTCGACGTGGTGATCAACAACGCCGGCATCCTGCGTGACGGGTTCATCGCCGGACTGGAGGAATCGCAGTGGGACGCGGTCATCGCGGTGCATCTGAAGGGCCACTTCAACGTGCTGCGCCATGCCGCGGCGTACTGGAAGGACCAGTCGAAGGCCGGTAAGCAGCCCAATGCCGCCGTCGTCAACACCGCCTCGGCCTCTGGCGTCACCCTGCCCAACGCCGGCCAGGCGAACTACGGCGCGGCCAAGGCCGGTATCGCCGCGTTGACCCTGGTCGCGGCGGAGGAACTGGAACGCTACGGCGTGCGGGTCAACGCCATCGCCCCGATGGCGCGCACCCGCTTGACCCTGGCCACACCCGGTATGGGCGCGATCTTCGCCGCCGAGGTGGGCGAAGGCGAATTCGACGCCTTCAGCCCGGCCAACATCTCGCCGCTGGTCGCCTATCTGGCCACCGACAAATGCCCGGTCACCGGCAAGGTCTTCGCCGTCCAGGGCGGGGCCATCTCCGAACTCGGCGGCTGGCACGACGTGAAGACCATCGAAACCGACGGCCCCTGGCTGATCGACGACATCGCAGCCCGGCTGCCCTGACGCTGGAGGAGAATGACGATGTTCGAATGGTCCGAGACCGACGAGATGATCCGCGCGGCCGTGCGCGCCTTCATCGACAAGGAGATCCGGCCGCATCTGGACGCCCTCGACAGCGGTGAGATGCCGCCGTATCCGATCTTGCGAAAACTGTTCGGCGAGTTCGGCATCGACGTCATGGGCGCCGAGGCGATAGAGAAGATGCTCACCAAGCAGCGTGCCGCCGAGGCCGCGCCGGACGAGGCCGGACAGCGCGACAAGAAACCCAGGTCCGGCAGTGACCCGTTCGGCGAGCAGCAGTCGTTGATGGCGGTGCTGATCAGCGAATTGTCCGGCGTCAGTATGGGTTTGGTCGCCGCGATGGGCGTCTCGATCGGTCTCGGCGCGGCCACCATCATGTCGCGCGGCACGCTCGCGCAGAAGGAACGCTGGCTCGCCGATATCGTGACCTTGAAGAAGGTCGCGGCCTGGGCCATCACGGAACCGGATTCGGGTTCGGATGCCTTCGGCGGCATGAAGACCTCGGTCAAGCGCGACGGCGAGGACTACATCCTCAACGGCCAGAAGACCTTCATCACCAACGGTCCGTACGCCGATGTGGTGGTCGTCTACGCCAAACTCGACGAGGGCGACGGCACCGACAAACGCGATCGCAAGGTGCTCACCTTCGTCCTCGACAAGGGCATGGAGGGCTTCACCCAGGGCAAACCGTTCAAGAAGATGGGTTTGCACTCCTCACCCACCGGCGAATTGTTCTTCGACAACGTGCGATTGGGCAAGGACCGGCTGCTCGGTGAGACCGAGGAGCACAAGGGCGGCGACGGGCGAGAAAGCGCGCGAACGAGTTTCGTCGCCGAGCGGGTGGGCGTGGGCTTCATGGCGCTGGGCATCATCAACGAATGTCACCGGCTGTGTGTGGAATACGCCAAGACCCGCATGCTGTGGGGTCAGGAGATCGGCCGCTTCCAGCTGGTGCAGCTCAAGCTCGCGAAGATGGAGATCGCCCGCATCAACGTGCAGAACATGGTCTTCAACACCCTCGAACGCGGCCGCGCGGGCAAACCGCCGACCCTGGCCGAGGCCTCGGCGATCAAGCTGTACTGCTCGGAGACGGCCACCGAGGTCGCGATGGAGGCCGTGCAACTGTTCGGCGGTAACGGCTACATGCAGGAATACCGCGTCGAACAACTCGCCCGCGACGCCAAGTCGCTGATGATCTACGCCGGCAGCAACGAGATCCAGGTGACCCATATCGCGAAGGGCCTGCTGGGCCGGTGATCGCCACGTGATGGCGGCCGGCGGATCGGCGCCGAGGGGTTCGAACCGATCCGCCGGCCTTTCTCACACCGCCCGCAGACGCGTGCGGCTGGCATAGACGTGCTCGGCGATGAGGGTCGCGATGCGGTCGGGAGCCTCCAGCATCGGGACGTGACCCACGCCGTGCACCAGGATGCGGTCTGCGGTCTCGGGCAGTTCCCGCAGAAAACGCTTGGCGTACATGCGGTTCGGGATGATCCGGTCGAATTCGCACATCAGCAGGCGCACCGGCGTCCGCACGGTGGACAGATCGTCGAGAACCGCCATCCGCAGACCGCTGACGATCAGCGGCAGCATGGCCGCACAGTGGGTCGCCGACATGATCGCCGCTTCCACTCCGCGTCGCGGCGCCGCGGCGATGTTCTTGCTCAGCAACATGGCGGTGGCCCGCCGGACCGGCGCGCTGAACCGGATCCAGGCCGGCAGACGCTTGCCGATTTCGACGATCGGCAGCAGCATCAGGAACTCCAGCCCCACCCGCAACTGCGCCAGCGACGGATTGTGCCATCCACCGGCGGGTGCGATGGCGGTGAGCGTGCGCGCCCGGCCGCGGCGGGCCAATTCGAAGCCGACCCAGCCGCCGAGCGAGTTGCCCGCGATATGGCAGGTGCGCCAACCCAATTCGTCGAGCTGTTCCTCGACCCGGTCGGCGAGCAGATTCACGTCGATGTACCAGCCGCTGAGGTCGGGGCCGCCCCAGTGCCCGGCGAAGGCCGGAGCGAACACCTCGCAAGTAGCGGACAATCGGGACGCGACGTCCTCCCAGCAGTGCGGCGACATCAGGAAACCGTGCAACAGCAGCAGCGGATCGCCCGATCCGGTGTGCAGGGCTGTCATCGGCGCAAGGGAGGTGGCGGGTTGGGTGGTGCCGGACGTCATCGTCGTCACCCCTTCCGAATCGGCGGCGGCCTGCTCGGCGTGGCCGCGATGTCCGCGAGGACGGGTTGATTCCCGCATTGTACGGTCGATACGTGGCCCGCATCATCAGTTCCGTCAACGTCAATGGCATACGCGCAGCTACCGGCAAGACCGGGAAGGGGATGCTCGAATGGCTCGCAGTGACCGAGGCCGACATCATCTGCCTGCAGGAGACCCGGGCAACCGATGACCAGACCCGCAAGGCACTGACGCCGGTCCTCGACGCCGGGTGGTTCCTCGCCCACGCCGAGCCGGGCGCCAAGGGCCGCGCCGGGGTGGGAATTCTGTCCCGCCGTGAGCCCACCCGCGTGCGAATCGGCTTCGGCAGCACCGAATTCGACGGCGTCGGCCGCTACGTGGAGGCCGATTTCGACGACGTCACCGTCGCGAGCGTGTACGTGCACACCGGTGAGGCCGACACTCCCATGCAGGACGAGAAATATCGTTTCCTCGGCGAACTGGGCGCGCATATGAAGGCGCAGACCCGCGATTTCGTGATCTGCGGCGACTGGAACGTCGCGCATACCGAACTCGACATCAAGAATTGGAAGGGCAACGTCAAGAACTCCGGCTTCCTGCCGGGGGAGCGGGCCTGGATCGACGAGATGCTGGCCGCGGGGTATGTCGACGTGGTCCGCCAACTCCATCCGGGCGTGCCCGGCCCCTACAGCTGGTGGTCCTACCGCGGCCGCGCCTACGACAACGACGCCGGCTGGCGCATCGACTACCACCTCGCGCGGGGAGCGATCGCCGGGCGCGCGAAGCAGGCCGTGGTCGAGCGCGCGCCCGAATACGCGCTGCGCTGGTCGGACCATGCTCCGGTCACCGTGCAATACCGCTGAACGCGATACCGCTGAACCCTGATCGACCGAACGCGGTGGGAACATCGTCTCCAGACCGCATACCCGTCAGCGTGGACGGGACTCCGCAAGTCCGACAGCACCGATGAACAGGCACCGATGAACATGTCCGACAAGAGAATTCGCATCCTGATGGTTCTGGGTGGGCTGGTGATCGCGGCGATCGTGGCCGGCGTGCTGGGCCTGCGCGGCGGTTCCGCCACGCACGACACCGCGAGTTCGGTGGCGGCGACCGTGCACTCCATTAAGGCCGCGCAGTCCACCACCCAGGCTGCCAAGCCCGCGCCCGGCAACGGCGCCACACCCGCCGCGTCGGCGACCCGGGCGCCGGGCGTGCCCGATCGCGCCTACGCCACCCTCGTCGAGATCGACGCCGGACGCTGGCCCGGTTCGGCGAACGCGCCGGGCACCAAGGGCGGCGATCAGTGGATGAACCGCGCCGGAACCCTGCCGAAGACCGACTCGAGCGGTAAGGCGATCACGTATCAGGAATGGGACGTCAACCCGAAGCAACGCGGCCAGACCCGGGACGCCGAGCGCATCGTGACCGGCAGCGACGGGTCGGCGTACTACACCGGCGACCACTACCAGACCTTCACGAGGATGCGCTGATGGCCGAAACCATGTCGTTGTCGCAGTTCCTGGCCCCGCCGGACGCCGGCTCCGACGCGACTGCGGCGCGCGTGGACGCGCGTTCCCGCCGGACCGCCGGCGGGCCGGTACTCGGCGCGCTCGACGTCGGCGCCGGACCGTTCAGTGGTGTGCGATTTCAGGTCCCCGACGGGTATATCGCCCGTGAGGTCCGCGGCGCGAAAATGCGCACCACCGCGGGAGTATTCGACGAATTCGCCGCCGCCCTGCAATTTCCCTACTATTTCGGCGACAATCGCGACGCCTTCGACGAATGCCTGCGCGACCTGGACGAATTCGTCGGTGAGGCGCCGGGATACGTTGTCGTGATCCGTGATTCGAGCGGGCTGCTGGCCGACCAGCGCGAGGATCTGGAATGGTTCGCCGACGCGATGACCCAGGCGGCCGAATACTGGGCCGCGAAGGGCACGGTCTTCCGGGTGGTGCTGCAACAGCGTCCGCCGGTGCTGTCGCCCGTCGAACTCACCATGGCCGACCCGGCGTAAGGAAGCGGCTCAGCGGAGCCGCTGTGCGAGATCCTCGCCGAGGAGGACGAACACGTCGGTGGTCTCGTCGATGAGCTGTTCCCGGGTCATATCGATATCGCCCTGCAACCAGCTGGTGAGCGTCTGCACCAGCCCGCCCACCAGGTAGGTCGCGCGGAAACCGATCGCCGGGTCCGGCGTGGGCGTGCCCAGGCCGTAGAAGTCGATGCCGCGGGCGGCGACCAGGTTCGCGAACGACGCGATGCTCTGCAGCGTGCGTGAGCGCAGCTCCGGCGTGGAGGCACTCACCGCCAGCGCGACCTGGGCCTTGCGCGGGTCGTCGGTCAGCACGTGGATACCGGCGGCGACGGCCGCGTGCGCCATCGTGCGCGTTTCGCGCTGCGTGCGGCGCGCGGACGTATCGGCGGAGTTGTCGCCGTCGCCGGACGCGCCGGCCACCTCCTGCAGCGCCCGCACGATGGCGTTCGCGAGTTCCTCGGCGATACTGTCGAACAGCGCGGTGAGCACGGCCTCGCGGCCGGTGAACTGTTCGTAGTAGTAGCGCTCGTTCAGCCCGGCCTGGGCGCACAGCCCGCCGACCGTCAGCTTGTCCACGCCCTGGGTGCCGATGATCTCGAGAGCCGCGTCGAGCAGCGCGGCACGCCGGCCCGCGCGCCGTTCGGCGGCCGAGATACCGCCATAGGTCCGCTGTGCCGTCACAGTCCGATTGTGGCACGGCCGCATTTCTGGCATGGGCTATTGCCAGAAGTGGGTTTCTGGTGGATGCTATTGCCAGATTCCATGCGAGGAGGGCGACGATGCCTGGTCCGGGATATTTCTCCGACGATTCGATGATCCGCCGGGTGATGCGCAAACGCGCGGTGGGACTGACGTACGGCCTGCGGGCGCTGGTGATCGGCGCGGTCCATCCGTTGCTGTTCGTCGGCACCGCCGAGAACACCGCCCACCGAGCCACCCCCTACACGCGTCTCGCGCTCACCGGTCGCCTGTTCGAGGCGGTATTCCTCGGCGACAAGGACGAGGCCGACCGCGCGCTGGCGTTCACCCGCAAGCGGCATCTCCCCGTCGACGGTGTGCTGCCCGAGGACGCGGGCCCGCATCATCCGGCGGGTTCGCACTACTCCGCGCTGGACCCGCACCTGATGTTCATGACCATGGCGTTCACCGCCGACTCCGCCGAGGTCATGCACGACCTGCTGGTGCGCAAACTGACTCCGGGCGAGCGGGAGGATCTGTACCAGGACTACGTGCGCTGGGGCGAGTTGTTCGGTATGCCGCGTTCGGCCGCGCCCGCCGACTATCCGGCCTTCCGGCGATCTTTCGATGCCTACCTCGCCTCGGACGAGCTGTATCTGACCGACGAGGCGCGGCTCGTGGGCTCGTATCTGGCGGGTAAGCAGGTGCCGCATCCGCTGCCGCGCCCGTTCCAGCAGGCCAGCAGCGGGGCGCATCTGCTGGTCCAGGGCTCGCTGCCGCCGCGGATCCGGCGGATGTACGACATTCGATGGGGCCGGCGTGAAGAGCTCGCGTACCGGGGACTCGCGCAGGCCGTGCGCACCGCCCACGTGCGCCCGCCGTTGGCGCCGCCGGTGCTGCGCGACACCCTGTCCGGCCCGAGCGCCCCGGTCTATCGCCTGATCACGCGGCGGGAGAAAGACCTGGTCGCCAGCGGTAGGTCCAGTATGCCGGGGGTGGATCCGCGCAACTACGCCGAACGGCACGCGGTCTGAGCGACACCGCCCCGCACGCCGCCGAGAGCACCGGCCGTGCGGGGTGGCGCACGTCCTCGCTCCCTCGGAAAAAACCGCTTGGGCGTGCATGGGAAGATCGGTTCATGTCCAGTCCTGCCCCCAGCGAACGCAAGCAGCGGGTCCTCTCCGGCGTCCAGCCGACCAGCGACTCCTTCCACCTCGGCAACTACCTTGGTGCGCTGCAGTATTGGGCTCCGCTGCAGGACGACTACGAGGCGCTCTACTTCATTCCGGATATGCACGCCATCACGGTGTCGCAGGACCCCAAGCAGCTGCGCAGCCGCACCGTGCGCAGTGTCGCGCAGCTGCTCGCGATGGGTATCGACCCCAAGCGGTCCACCCTGTTCGTGCAGAGTCAGGTGCCCGAGCACGCCGAGCTCACCTGGGTGCTGAGCTGCATCACCGGCTTCGGCGAGGCCAGCCGGATGACCCAGTTCAAGGACAAGTCGGCCAAACAGGGATCCGACAACGCCACCGTCGGCCTGTTCACCTACCCGATCCTGATGGCCGCCGATATCCTGCTGTACCGCCCGCAGCTGGTACCGGTCGGTGAGGATCAGCGCCAGCACCTGGAATTGACGCGAAATCTGGCGCAGCGCTTCAACACTCGCTTCAAGAAGACCTTCGTGGTGCCCGAGCCGCATATCGTCACCGGCACGGCGAAGATCTACGACCTGCAGGATCCGACCTCGAAGATGAGCAAGTCCGCCGCCAGCGACGCGGGCCTGATCAATCTGCTCGACGATCCGAAGGTCTCGGCGAAGAAGATCCGCTCGGCCGTCACCGACACCGAGCGGGAGATCCGCTACGACCCGGAGACCAAACCGGGCGTCAGCAACCTGCTGGTGATCCTGTCCTCGCTCACCGACACGCCCATCGTGACACTCGAAAAAGGCTTCGAGGGTAAGGGATATGGCGAGCTCAAGGCCGATGTGGCCGACGCCCTGGTGGAATTCGTGACACCGCTGCAGGCGAAAGTGCAAGAGTATCTGGACGATCAGGGCGAACTCGATCGCATTCTCGCCACCGGAGCCGAGCAGGCGCGCGAGATCGCCGGTAAGACCCTCGCGCAGGTGTACGACCGAGTGGGTTTCCTGCACCGCTGATCTGCGCCGCGCGAGGCCGTGTTGCGGTTGAACAGGTTCGGGAGGACAGGTGCTCGACAAGCTCAAAGCGCGGATCCAACGTGAGGTGCGAGCACGGCCGTGGCTGGACCACGCCGTCCGCGCCGGCGGCAGCTACCAGCGCCAGCGCGGCGACTACTTCGCGGCCGGTATCACGTACTTCACCGTGCTCTCGCTGTTTCCGCTGCTGATGGTCGCCTTCGCGGTCGCCGGGTTCGTCCTCGCCCGCGATCCGCACCTGCTCGAAGAGTTGCGCGACAAGATCGTCGAGAACATCCCGGGTTCGTTCGGCGGCCAGGTCAAC
Organism: Nocardia sp. 852002-20019_SCH5090214; assembly: GCF_001665865.1. Taxonomy (NCBI): domain Bacteria; kingdom Bacillati; phylum Actinomycetota; class Actinomycetes; order Mycobacteriales; family Nocardiaceae; genus Nocardia; species Nocardia sp. 852002-20019_SCH5090214. The sequence continues at coordinate 19,701 of NZ_LZMK01000286.1, forward strand.
GATCTGATCGACCAGGCCATCAAGTCCCGGGCCAGTGTGGGCATCATCGGTCTGTTCATCGCCGCCTACAGCGGCCTGGGCTGGATGGCCAACCTGCGCGCCGCCCTGACCGAGCAGTGGGAACAGCCCGCGCAGGAAGGCAATTGGTTCCGGACCAAACTGTCGGACCTGCTGGCACTGGCCGGACTCGGTGTCGCGATGGTGGTGTCGCTGGGCTTGTCGGCGTTGTCGTCCAGCGGCCTGGCGCTGCAGCTGCTGGAGAGTGTCGGGCTCGACAAGGTGCCCGGTGTCTCCTGGCTGTTGCGATTGCTGACGCTGGTCCTGGCGGTGCTCGCGTCCTGGGCGGTGTTCGTCTGGATCATCGCCCGGCTGCCCCGACAGCCGGTAACCTTCACCAGCGCCGTGCGCGCGGCCTTCATCGCCGCGATCGCGTTCGAGATCTGGAAGCAGGTGGCCTCGTTCTACCTGCAGAAGGTGCTCACCAGTCCCGCGGGCGTCGCCTTCGGCTCGATCATCGGCCTCATGGTCTTCGCCTACATCACCGCCCGCATCATCCTGTTCGCCACCGCCTGGGCGGCCACCGCCCGGGAGAACGAGGTGGAGGCCGAGATCCCGGCCCCGGGCCCGGCGGTGATCGAGCCGAGGATGCACGCGGGCATGACGGCGAGTACGGGCCTGGCCCTGTTCGGCGTGGGAGCGGCGCTGGGCTCGATGGTCGGTATCGCGCGCCGCAAGCGGTGACGCGTCGCCGGACTCGAAAGCTGTTGTCCGCCCGAGGGTCTCACCGCGCACCGGCTTCATCGGGGCCGAAGTCCGGCTCGGACTCCTCGGGATCGGGGAACCGCTCGGCATAGCGGTCGATGATGTTCGCTCCCGCTTCGTCGTCCCCGACCGTCTCGTGCACGGTGGCCGCGATCCGCTCTCGCATCCGCACCTGGGCGCGCTGCAGCGTGCGCATCAGCTCGGCCGACAGCGCGGCGGGTTCGGTGCCGCGGACGGAATCGGCGAAGCGGATATCGGTCGGAATTCCCTCGCCGTCCACCGTCACCGCGATGCCGCCACGTGAGGTTTCGGTGACGCTCAGACTCGACATCCGATCGTGCAGTTCCCGGTACTGCTCGGCCTTGTGTTCGAGGTCGTCGGCCCAGGCCGTCAGCTGATCGGCGGCGCCGTCCGGGTCGTTCGGATCCACGGGTCCATCCTGACACAACGGACAGGTTTGCCGAGTGCGGGAACCGGCTACCGATCCGATGCGTCGGAATACAGGACGCGACAAGTCCGATTGAGGGGAACCAGTGGATTCATCCGGCTACGATCAGCTGCGCGCGCGAACCGACGCCCTGCAGGTGCAGGTCGATTCGATGCTCGAGAGTTACGAGTATCAACTGCGCGATATCGCCACGGCCCGAGACACTTTGGCCGCCGCGACCGCCGAAGGGTGGTCCTCGGACAATCTGGTCCGCGTCATCAGCAATTCGGCGGGCATCCCCATCCAGGTGTGGGTCGACCCCGCCGCATTCAAACGCACCACCCCGGAGAAGCTCGGCACCGCCATCACCGAGGCGGCACAGGCCGCCGCCCGCGCGGCGAAGTCGGAGGTCGGTGCGGCGATGGCCCCGATCCTCGCCGACGAGAAACGTTTCCACATCACGAATCCGCTCGGCGAGGACGTGGATTTGCAGCGCGTCGTGGACGGCATCCTTCCGCCGCCACCGCAACCGGTGGCCGAGCCGGAACCGGCCCCGGAGCCCCCGCGCGTCGCGGAGGACGACGAGGACAACGGGCCGCACTGGAAGGGTTGGTGACCCGGATATGACCGGCGCCAACGAGTTTCGCATCGAACTCGACGAATTCCGGCGGCACGCGCCGCGTCTGGGTCAACTCGGCAAGCAGCTCGAGGAGGATCTGAAGAATCTCACGGTCGATCTCGGTGAGGTCACCGGCAAGTGGGGAGACGACATCTTCGGTTCCGCGTTCGCGCAGAACTATCTGCCGAAAGCCGACCAGGCGCTGCAGGATATCGCGAAGGCCGCGCTGATGTTCGCCCATCTGGAAGAGTCGTCCGGCGCTGCGGCCGATACGCTCGAGGCCGCCGACGAGGGACTCGCCGGGTTGTTGAACAAGGTCCGCGACACCATCGAGAAGAACGGCATCGACGGGGGGAAAGCGTAAGCGATGGGCATCGAGATACCCGACTATCTGAAGCCGGTTGCCTCCCTCGTCGCCTGCGACTGGCCCAAGGCCGACGAAACCGCCCTGCTGCGGATGGCCGACCACTGGGAACATATGGGCGACACGCTGTCGCAGATCCGTGCGGAAGGCGACGCCGTCACCACCGCGATTCTCGCCCGTATCGACGGCCGGACCCACGAATCCATCCAGCAGTTCTGGCGTACCGCCGGGGACGACCTGGACGGTCTGGTCACCTTCTGCAAAGCGATCGCCATCGCCTGCCGGGTGATGTCCGTGCTGATTCTCGCGGTGAAGCTCTACATCATCGCGATGCTGGTCGAGCTGGCGATCAACTTGGCGATCGCCGCTGCCGCAGCCGTCGAGACGCTGGGCGCGAGCATGGCCGAGGCGGCCGCGGCCGAGGTCGCGACCCGCGTGGTGATCCAGCAGGCGCTGAAGCAGCTACTGAAGCGGATCATCAAGGAAACCGTCATCGAGGGGTTCAAGGGCTTCATGAAGGGGGCCGGGAAGGAGCTGGCCTGGGAGGCGGGGGAGAACGCGCTCGGCCTGCGCGACGGCTTCAACCTCGACGATATCGGGAAAGCCGGTCTGCACAACGGTATTTCGAGCGCGGCGAGCGGTGCGCTCGGCGCGGCACTGCGCAAGGTGGGGGTGGACGAGCACAACAGGACTCCCGACGGCCGCAACCCCCACACCCATGAGCCGGAGAGTCCCGGCGCGCCGAAAACCGATGAGCGCAAGAAGTTCGAGGGCAAGGTCGGCGACTTCGGGGAGAAGGTCGCGGGAGAGGTCGTCGAGGGTCCGCAGGACGACAAGAAGCGTCTGAAGACCGACGCCACACAGCTGGCGAAGCACTGGTTCGGCCACGACTCCGGCAGCGGTACGCCGGCTCCTGCCGCGCAGCTGCCGTCTTCTACCCCGAACCTCTTGTCGGACAGCGCAACCGATCCGTACAGCTGGTATCCCGATGCGAACCCCGGCGGCGGCGGGCTGGACCACGGCCCGTCCGGCGCAACGGTGCCGGGTAGCGGCGACGACCCCTCCGTGCTGTACCCGGACTCGCGCCCGGACGGCGGCGATGCCGAGTCACCGCAGCCGGCTGTGAGTAGCGCCGTAGCGAGCGGCAACTCCGGCTTCAGTCTTGATCTTGACGGTGACACCTTCTACCGGGAGGAGAACGGGGGCCGGCTGCGCCTCGACTGACGCCGAGCGGACTATTGCGAGCGCCCGTGCATCGGAGCAGGCTGAGATGCACCGGTGGCGCCGCCGGGCGCTGCCCCGAGCAGAGAGGGGGTGGGTCGTGTTCGCACGGTCTACCACGATTCAGGCGCAACCCTCCGCGATCGATGCCGGAATTGCGCATATGCGGGACGAGGTCATGCCGATGCTTGCGGAGACCCCCGGCTGTACCGGTTTGTCCCTGCTGGTCGATCGCACGTTCGGTCGCTGCATCTCCACCACAGGATGGGAATCCGAGGCCGCGATGCACGACAGCGAGAGCGCCTTCATGGCGGAGCGTGACCGGGCGGTGACGGTCTTCGGCGGTACCGCCGCCCAGGTCGCGGAATGGGAGATCGCCGTCCTGCACCGGGACCACCGCTCCATGCCCGGGGCATGCGTGCGCGCCACCTGGATCAAGACCGATCCGAGCCGCCTCGACATGTCGACCGACGCCTACCGAAACTACATCCTGCCGGGGATGGAACAACTCGACGGATTCTGCAGCGCGAGCCTGCTGATCAACCGCGCATCCGGCCGTGCCGTGTCCTGCGGCGTCTTCGACAGCGCCGAGGCCATGCAGCGTAACCGCGAACAGTCCGCGGCGCTGCGGGTCGACGCGGCCCGCCAGGTCGGCGTCGAGGCCATCGACGTGCGCGAGTTCGAGCTGGCGCTGGCCCACCTGCGGGTGCCGGAACTGGTGTGAGGGCGGCGTGGAGCGGTGCCGTAGCTACTTCGGCGCCGCCAGCTGCTCCAGCTTCGCGGCGAGCCACCGTCCGTCCACGAACTGCATCGTCAGCAGAACCGAGATCTGACCGCTCCGTTCGGTCGAGGACGTGTTGTTGGTGAGGGCCTGGGTGATGATCGCGGCGACCTCCGCGCGATCGGCATCGGAGGTCTTCACGAAACACTGAGCGTCTGACACGTGGGATCGCGCCTTCGACTGGGTGACGACATCCTGCAAGGTAGGCATGGTCGACTGCATCTGGGTCTTCAGATCACCGGTGGTGGCATCGAGAACTGCCGTCTGATAGGCCGCGAATTTGTCGTAGTCGTAGGTGGAGACGGTGCGGCCGAAGGCGCAGGCGGCGTCGCGGGCGGCGTCGGCCGAACGCTGCGCGTCGTCGGTGGACCTGTTGTGGTACAGGACGAATGCGCCGGCCCCGCCCGCGCCGAGGACCATCAGTACGGCCACGACCGCGGCCACGATCCACCCCCAGCGGCGACCGGAGCCGGACGCCGGTGCCGTGTGCGGCGCGCGTGACGCGCTCGCGGCCGATGCGTAGTGAGCGGCCGCCCCGAGTTCGCCGCAGCTGCCGAACCGCTCCTGCGGATTCTTGGCCGTGGCCCGCGCGATCACTGCATCGAAAGCCGCTGGTAGCCAGGGGTTCTGCTGGCTCGCAGCCGGAAGCGGGAGGTTGAGGTGGGCATGGATGAGCTGAGCGGGTGAGGCGCCGGGATACGGCGGCGCTCCGGTCAGCATGTGATACAGCGTGCAGCCGAGGGCATAGACGTCCACCCGCTGGTCGACCGGCATACCGGGGTCGAGCTGTTCGGGCGCGGCGTATCGGAGGCTGGCGTGCACCTCGCCGGACCGCGTCAACTCGTTCGTATGATCCAGGATCTTCGCTATGCCGAAGTCTGCGAGGAAGACCTGCTTCGAATCACCCTGTGCGAGCAGGATGTTGGCGGGTTTCACATCGCGATGAAGCACCCCGGCGCGGTGGGCGAAGTCCAGGGCCTTCGCCGCTTCGGTGACGATCGCGACCGCGTGTTCCGGATGCATGGGGCCGTTGCGAAGCACCGCCGCGACGTCGGTGCCCTCGATGTACTGCATGGCCATCCACAGCCGATCGCCCTCCTGGCCCCGGGCGTAGACCGTCACGATGTTCGGATGTGACAGGCGCGCAATGGTATCGGCTTCTCGCAGAAACCGATGGCGGGCGTCCTCGTCCCCCGCGAAGGCCGGATTGAGCACCTTCAGGGCCGTGTAGCGCGGCAGATCGCGATCGTGAGCCAGATACACCTCGCCCATACCGCCCGCGCCGAGCAGTCGCTCGATCCGGTATCCGGCAAAGACCTGCCCGTGCACCAGTGTCTGAGCCACCGGCTGTACCTCCCACCCTGAATTCGCCCCGACCATACCGGACGCGTCGACGCATCCGGCAGTGGCCGTCGTGGTCCCGAGCCGTGCGCGGCCCGGTCCGCCGTCCGGGATGCGGGTCGAAAGACGCTGGGCGGTGCAAAGCTTCCTGGGGTTATGTGGAGATCGAATGAAATTCCGCGGTGGACGCGTCGTAGTGGTTCGCGTGATGGTGTGCTGGCGGCGTCGAATCGGAACCTGTTGGGAGGCAGGCATGTCGGAGTACGGGTCCACCTTGCCGCGACGGCAGCTCGGAAGGTATCTGCGCAACGGCCGCGAGGAATGCGGCCTGACCCTGCATCAGGCCGCTGCGCTCATTCAGCGCAGCGCGAGCACCCTGCAACGCATCGAGCACGGCATGGTCGCGCAACTGCGAGAGGTGGATATCGAAGCCCTGTGCAAAATCTACGAATTCGACGACGACCGGATCGTCGCGATGAAAGCGCTTGCGGTCCAGGGGAACGAGCAGAGTTGGTGGTGTGAGTACGGCGATGTGATCCCACAGAACTTCGACTTCTATGTCGGTCTGGAGGCAGCGGCCGAACGCCTCGTTACGTACGAACCCGAACTTGTGCCAGGTCTTCTGCAGACCCCTGCTTATGGAAGCGCGCTGATGCACGCGGCGCATCCAGAGGACAACGCCGAGGAACACGCGCGACGCGTGCAGCTGCGTATTCGTCGGCAGACGCGGATCACACGCAAGTATCGACCGGCGACCTTGGATGTCATCCTGCGGGAGTCGGTCCTGCACGGCGTGGTGGGTGGACCGAAGGTGATGGCCGCCCAGTTACGACACCTGGCCGACATGAGTACCCGTAGCAATGTCAACGTGCATATCCTGCCGTTCAGCTCCGGTTTTCCGCTCGGAGAGGCAGTCGGGCCGTTCGTCGTTCTCGAGTTCGGGGCAAGCAGGAAGGGTGAAGCAGCTGAGCCGACCGTTGTCTACACCGAATGCTTCACGGGCGGTTTGTATCTTGCGAAATCCCAGACGGTGCGGCGGTACCATCGGGCTTACCAGGACCTGCGGCGAGGCGCGTTGGATGTGGATGCCAGCCGGGCCAGGCTCCGGCAGATGGCAAAGGAGTATGTCTCGTGATAAGCGATTTATCGGGCGTGCAGTGGTTCAAAAGCAGTTGGAGCGGCGGCTCCGAAAACTGTGTCGAGGTCGCGTTCCTGGCTCCCAACCTCGTAGGAGTGCGCGATTCGAAGGATCGCACCGGACCGGCCTTGGTCTTCACCGCAACCGAATGGTCGTCGTTCACCGCGTCCGCCGCCCGGGGCGACCTCGACTGCTGATTGCGCCAAGATGCGCGATGGTGTGGCGCTGTCGTGAGGTGGATCAGGCGGTGGACTCTAGCTCGCGTAGAACCGCGAAATCTCGGTAAGCAGTTGTGCTGAACTGGCTTTCATCGCCTGCACCGTCATTCCGCCAACATGGGGGCTGAGCGTGGTGTGCGGATTCGATGCCAGTGGTGAGGTGAATCGCGTTCCCTCCGTGGCGAATACGTCGACGGCGACGTGGCCGAGTCCACATTCCGGGTCGCGCAGCGCCGCATCGAGAGCGTCTTCGGGAACAACCTGTGCGCGTGCGGTATTGACCAGAATCGAGCTGGGTTTCATCCATCGCAGTTCCCGCGCGCCGATGAGCCCGGCGGTCGCCGCGGTGGACGGTACGTGGACGGAGACGATGTCGCAGCCGGTCATCAGCTCGCGCAGCGTGCCTGTCCATCGCGCGGGCCAGTGCTCCGCATCCCGCGCGGTGAAACGCGGCGAGCCGAGGACCCAGACCTCGGCTCCGAACGGTGCGAGTCGTGCCGCGACCTCCCGCGCGATCGCCCCGCTTCCGATGAGGCCGACGCGTGAATCCGCCAGGCTCCGAACCGGAATGCCGTCGATCGCCGCCCTCCAGTCACCGGCGCGCAATGCCGCGTCGCGCCTTGCGACGCCGCGCAGAGCGTCGAGCATGAGACCGATCGTCAGCTCCGCTACCGCGCCGGCGTTGGCCCCCGGTGTGGACAGAACCGTGACACCGCGTTCGGCGGCAGCATCCAGGTCGAAGCTGTCCAGGCCCGAGGCGGCCTTGGCGACCATACGAAGCGGTTGCCCGCGGGTGCTCGCGGTCAGTCGCTCGAATGCGCCGCGGGTCAGCGGAATTCCGGCGCGACATTTCAGCGCGTCGTAGCCGCCGTGGTTTTCGAATGCCGCCACGATGTCGTCGGCACGGAAACCGTCGATGTCGATCGAGTGCCAGCGGCGCGAGATTTCCGAACGAAGGTTCTGATCCGTCACCCGCCGCAGATTGACCGTCGGGGTGAGCCCGAGTTCCGCCAGGCCCGCGAGTTCCGGGATCGCCGACTCACCGGGCGCCGGATCGATGACGAGTACGCGAGGTTGCGCGGGACAGGGCCTCGACTCGGCGGGTGTCACCGCGCCACTCTCGAAAGCTGTCTCGGCCTGCGAAGCTACCGCCGCGACCGGCCCAGGCGTGACCACCCGAACAAGCCCAGCACGATCGCCAATCCCAATGCGCCGATGATCCCGATCGTGCGCAGGTTCGAGTTGCTGTGGGGTGTCGAGGGGGCAGCGGAGTTCGGGGTGTCGTGCGC
>NZ_LZMK01000287.1:0-918 GCF_001665865.1 Nocardia sp. 852002-20019_SCH5090214
CAGTGGGTCCGGGACCAGAAAGAGCAGGCCGACGCGATGCGCGCCCGGATCGACCGGGCGATCAAGTCGGGCAAGGGTTTGGCCGATATCGAGCGTGACCAGCTGCGCGCCGTGCTCACCGATATCGAGGCCGGGAAAACTCAGGTGCCGGACACGCTGCTGGCCGATGACCGGTCCGCGGCCGCGATCGAGCGCGAACGCCGCGACAACTACGCGCGTGCCTACGCCGAGGAAAACCGCCGCGAGATCGAAAAAATCTTGTCGACCGCGGCCGCGCCCGAGGGCACTGTCCGCGCAGTCCGCGACGACCTCAACCGTGTGGTCCTCGCGCAGACCGCGCTGGCGGCCGGGCGCACCAGTCGCGACGACTACGAAGCCACCCAAGCCGAGGAACAGCTGCGCAACAGCATGATCACTGCCGGGGTGCCCGAACACGTCCGCCTCGACGTGAACCAATTCCTCGCCGTCGAAAACGACGCCTGCGAGAAGAAAGGCGAGCGCGCACGCGCCGTCCAGGACCAGTGGGCCGGTCGCCGAGAAAAGGTCGCCGCCGAACGCAATCCCGGCCCGCCCTCCTACGACAGCCCCGAACGCCTCGCGCTGCTGGAGTACAACCTGCGCCAGGCCGGACTGACTGAGGACCAGCGCGCTCAGCGCCTGGCCGCTGCGGCCGGGCGGGCCAAGCCGCCGAGTGAAGCGGTGAAGCCGCCCACCCCGGAGGCACGAGCGCGCCAGACCGCCCCGGGGACTGGGCTCGCGCAGGCCTACAACCGCGACCGTGACCGCGACACCGGTCACGAGCGCTGAGACGTCGTTCCGAACTTCCAAGGGGGGAACGACTGTGGCACCGCTCGAAACCGCTTCCGAGGCAGCCGATCACGAACCGGAGATCTACCCGTGGAAGGCCGCTCCACCTTC
>NZ_LZMK01000288.1:0-685 GCF_001665865.1 Nocardia sp. 852002-20019_SCH5090214
CCGCCAGCTGCGGGGTTACCTCGGCATCGATGGTGACGTGCCCGCCGTCGAGGTCGACGTGCACACCCCAGCGCTGCCGGATGTGCCCGGCCAGTTCCACCGACGCGCGGCGGGCAGCCTCGGAGTCTTCCGACCAGGTCACCGCCTCACGTAGCGCGGCGGCGATTTCGTTGCGCGAGAGCCGATCCCAACCCTTCCGGCGCAGCGCTTCCAGACCTTTCTCGGCCGCCTTGCGCTCGGCGGCGACCTGGGCGGCGTGCTCGCGGCGGGCCTTCTCCTCCCGCATCTGCATGGCCTCGATGGCGGCGCGGCGGGCGGTGATGCCGGCCGTGGCTCGGTTCATCACCTCCTGCATCAAGCCGCGGATCAACATCGCGAATTTGGAGCCGATGTGATCAATGGTGTCGTCGTGGTGGTGGCCGGCCTCCTGGCCGTGCAGGCCGGACAGGTTGACCGTGGAATTTCCGGACATGAAAGAACCTCCGACAGAGTCGTTGTGATCAGGTGAGAGGGGTGAGGCATCGGCCGAGAGATCGGTCGATGCCTCACCGACGAAAGGGACGGCCCCGGCCTCCGACCGGGCGGCGCTCGTGGCGGTGTGAGGGTCCAGATACGGGACTGGGGCGAGTTCGCCGACGTGGTGACCGGCCTCGATGTGGTCGGTGAGGTCCTTGCCTGTGGCCGC
>NZ_LZMK01000289.1:0-1192 GCF_001665865.1 Nocardia sp. 852002-20019_SCH5090214
CGAATGCCTCGAGCCGCTCGACTGCCAGCGGCGCGGCCCGGCCCTCCAGCACGCCCTGCATCAGGCCCAGATGGATCGGGCACACCACACTCGCACGAGTTTCGGCCAGGTCGAGGAAGGGGCAGTGCCGCAACCGGATTCGCGTCCGGCCACTATCGATGTCGGGTTCGGGGTCGAATCCGACCTCGTCGAGCACCCGCACCAAATCGCTCACAGCCTGCTCGGCGGTCGGCGCCTCGGCATCCATGTCGCGAGTCAACGTGCGGCCCCAGCTGCGCCCGGCCTCCTCCGCACGATCCAACGGGTCGGGATCGGAGGCCAGCTGGGCGGTGAGGATATCGGCGAGCAGCCGGTAGTTACGCGGCCCGGCGGGGTCCATCCCGCGATGGGCGCGAAACATTTGCGGAGGCCGGCCCGGGCCGGTGCGCGGACTGTCGACCCGCTCGGCCTGCCCGGCCTCGACCAGCGCCTCGAGGTGAAAACGCACCGTGTTCGGATGCAACTGCAGGTGCGCGGCGATATCGAGGATGCTCAACGCATCACGCGAGTCGCGCAATACCGCGAGCACCTCGCCGCGCCGCCCACCACCGGCCCCGGCCGGCGTCGCACGCGAACTGGACGGCGTGGCAGCGGACGCCGTTTCGCGCGTCATGGCTGGGCACTCCGTTTCGGCAGCGCGGCAACCAGCGGCGTATCCACCCCGACGGGGCCGAGTTTGGTTGCGCCGCCGGGAAATCCGAGTGGTTCGCCGCGACCGGGCAAGGTCTCGCTGAAAAAGGCGGCGTTGTCGTCGAGGTAAGGCTCGAGCTCGGCCGGCAGGTCGTCCTGGTAATAGATCGCCTCCACCGGGCAGACCGGCACACACGCCCCACAGTCCACGCACTCGTCGGGGTGGATATACAACGAACGAGCACCCTCGTAGATGCAGTCGACCGGACACTCCTCCACACACGCCCGGTCCATCACGTCCACGCACGGCTCGCCGATCACATACGCCATACCTCTATTTATACATCCAAAGCTTGTATAAACTAAGACCGGTGACACACCCCACCGAATCTCCCGGCACACGCCGTCGGCAGCGGATCCGGTTCACATCACTTCGGCGTCGGCAACGATGCACCGACAGGTCCGATCGTTCAACGGCCGGGGTACGCACCACCACGCCCGCCGAGGATGTCGACCGAGAGGG
>NZ_LZMK01000290.1:0-709 GCF_001665865.1 Nocardia sp. 852002-20019_SCH5090214
CGGAGCGGCCCCGATGCGGTATCGCGCGCCGGGCAGTACTCGGCCTCGATGCCATCGAACTTGCTGATGTGTGCGCTGATGAACGACATGACAATCACGCAGCCTTGGAGTCGCTACGCGCCGGACGAGCTGCACCCGGATCGGCCGCGGGCACCTTGGCGCCGGAGTTGTCGCCCGCGATACCGGTAGCCCGCACAGTCCAGCCGAGAGTTTTGAACTCGCCCTGACCGGTCACCTTCGGCTGAAGGGTCACGTTCTCCAGCACGATCGAGCGCATACCGGGCAGCACCTCGGGAGTCGAGGGCACCGGAGCCACGTCGGCCAGGAAGATCACCTGAATGCTCGACTTCTTCGGGTTCGTCTCCGCCGGGTTGGTGGCGGTGGCCTTCCACTGCCGCAGACCGGTGACCGGGTCGACCTTCTGACGAGCCGGAGCGTTGCGGTTCTGGTTGTACTCGGTGTCGGGCTCGATCTCGCCGACCAGCACGAGGCCCTTCTCGAACGCTTCGTTGAACGCGACGGTGAAACGCAGATCCTTGAGCGCCATGACTGAATCTCCTTGCGTCTGGGGGTCTTTCAAATCTCGCCTCACTGGGTAGCGGCGATAGAGTCAGCGTATACGTAGTTGCGTATACGCACAAGGAGTTTGCGTATACGAAGGGCGAGAAAGATCAAACTCGCTGGTCAGCGCGCCGAAGTCGTCTTGTCC
>NZ_LZMK01000291.1:0-2157 GCF_001665865.1 Nocardia sp. 852002-20019_SCH5090214
CGATGCACCGATAGGTCCGATCGTTCGACGGCCGGGGTACGCACCACCACGCCCGCCGGATGTCAGACCGAGAGGGCCGTCGGCACCTCGCTCTCGGCGATATCGACCCGTCGCCGACGCTCTACGACACGCTCGGTGAGTCGGCGCCGATCCTGTTGCCGCGCTTCGATATCGGCGCCACCGAGGACGGCGATCTCGTCCCCGCGGGTTCCGGTGACTCGCATCGGCGACCGGCGGTGACGACCGTGTTCGATCTGCCGATGGCGCACTGCACGGCGTCGGTAGGCCTCCCGACGCCGATGCCGGTGCGGTCGAAGCGGCGCCTGCGGGAGCCACCGCCACGATAAATCGAGGTGCCGCTGCGGTTAGTCGTCGTGTTGCCGGTCTTCGTGCGCGGAAAGGAATTTCGGTCGCAGGTCGGTGTCGATCGCACTGGCGGGAGTGCTGTCCGGTGCGGTGTATTCGTGGCTGAACAGCTGAGGTCCGGCGGATGCTCTGTCGCTCATGGTGAGTTCTCTCTGTCGTTATCGGATAGGTAGCTGGTGTGCGCTGCCGGATGTGTCGACCCGGCGGATGGTTCCGCTGCTGCGCCACTGTCGTAGGGCTGCGGCTCTGCCGGTGCGTCCGGGAAGCTGGGCCAGCAGTTGGTCGATCGTGGATTCGTCGTCGACGCGGCAGGCCATCGCCATCACGGCGCCGGCCCTGTGGGGATCGGTGTGTGGCGGGATGATCAGAAGGATCTGCCGCCGGTCGCGGGCGCCGAGGATTTCGATCGTATGCGCGGTGCCGTGCCGGTTCCCGTCGAGGCGGACACTGCGTCCGGCGTGGGCAAGTTGTTGTGGGGTGGGAGTCCATTCGCCGGGCTGGTAAACCACGCGGTGAATCGAGTCGAGCCGTCCCGCGATCGCGGTGATCAGGTGGGGCAGTTCGGCGGCGAGATCGGTGCTGTGCGGCCACCAAGCGCCGTCGACATACCCCGTTTTCGTCTCGGCTGTCTTGAGTTGCACGCGTGCGCCATGCTCGCGGTCCAGGTGTGCGGTGTTGGGGATGGGGCGGGTCGGGCAGTTCATGCCGACGCTCCTGACTCGGCCGCGGATCGGCCGCATTGAGGGAAGCCGGCGACGTGACGATCGTGAGATCGGTCGGGATGTCGCCGAGCCGAACGGTTCGCTCCGCTCCGGCGTCGCCGGCGCTGGGCCCGTTCGCGGCCCGTGGCGGTCCTGTGGTGAGCGATGGAGAACACACACCCCGAGCAAGCGAATCATGCAGGCGCTGGTTGCGAAGAGTGATCCAGCGGCGTTCGACCGCTCGTGGTTTGCCGATCCGATAGTCGATCGTCAGGACCGTGATCCCGTCTCCGGATCAGAAGCGCCGAGCGGACCCTGTAGTCCACCGTCCGCTGCTACGAGACCGGGTTTCCACCTCGACGCTACGGGAATCTGCCGTCCGTGTCCACGTGGGCCCACGCCATCCGCATACCGCCCATGCCCGGCCGGATGCCGGCGAACGCTCTGCCGCCCGGGCCGGCAACCCTCCGAAAAGCACGAAACCCGCGCCACAGGCGCGGGTTTCGTGGAGACTCGGTCCCTAGATGGCGCGAACGCTCTGGGCCTGCGGGCCCTTCTGGCCCTGGCCGATCTCGAATTCGACGCGCTGTCCCTCATCCAGGGACTTGAAGCCGGAGCCGGAAATCTCGGAGTAGTGGACGAAAACGTCGGGGCCTCCCCCGTCCTGAGCGATGAAGCCGAAGCCCTTTTCGCCGTTGAACCACTTCACACTGCCCTGCGACATACTGATGTACAACTTCCTGTTGCGAGCCGAGCGATCATGTCAACAACCCGTGCTCGTCAACCAGCATGTCACATGAAGGCTGACCGGCCCGCGCCCGCCCCGGCCGAACGAACCGCGCCGATGTCTCTGCGGGCAGGGCACTGGGTGAATATGCCGATGAGAAGTCGGCACAACGCGACGCCGCTGAACCCTACCTCTGGGATTGGTCAGTGGTTGTGTCACTCCTGCTGCGGGAGACTACCGGTGGTGTAGGACACCGGCCAGCGGGTGACCCCCGGCGAGTGTGACCGGCCGGTGCCGTACTCGATGGTGGCGGCCGATTCGCCGGTGCGAGCCAGGGCCGAGGCGACGTGGAGACGGATCACC
>NZ_LZMK01000292.1:0-625 GCF_001665865.1 Nocardia sp. 852002-20019_SCH5090214
CTGACGTGTGTGTACTGGCCGGCCAGCTCGCGGGTCAGGTCGCGGTGTTCGCGCATCACCCGTAGCCAGGGCCCGAGGGTTGGAATTCGAACCGGCACATCGCCAGTCAAACGGTGCACATCCGGTGGCTGTCGAGCGTCAGGTGAATCGGGTGTGGTGGTGGTCATGAAACCCCCTCGAACGCCGACACTTTCGTGTCAACGAATGCAGGAATTGGTGAAAAGCTTTCTCCCCCGAGCGCTTTCGTTCCTACCAGAATCCCGCGATGGCGGCAACGAACAACCAGCGGTCTCACCGGCGAAGAGGCGCGCTCGACCTCGACCCCACGGCGGTGTTCACCACGTGGTGTCCACCAATCGGCGACGGGCGGGAAAAATTTCGAGGGATACTGCGAGTATCAATTTTCGCCGCTGTCGCACGTAAACCCATCTCTATGTGGGGCTAGCGCGGGTATATATAAAAACTCTATCCCTTCAACGCCTGGCGAACCATAATTTTCCGCGTTTTGATGGTAGGGCAACTGCTCCTGCTTCGAAGGGAAATTGATTGTGGATCCGATGGTCGTTCTTTCCTGGATCGATACCGGCTCTGCGGCAGTCTCGAACGGACTGCCGATCGCCGGGCT